>NZ_JBEXWP010000010.1:78640-274679 GCF_040629895.1 Streptomyces sp. NPDC005866 | reverse complement strand
CGTTCCCGGGTGCGGGCGCGGTTGATCTCGCGTCCGGCCATGATCTCGCCGTCGGAGGTGGTGGCGATGTTGACGATGCCCAGGTCGACGCCGAGGAAGTCGCGCGGATCGGTGTTCGGCTCGGGCTCGGGGACCTCGCAGGTCGCCAGCAGGAACCACTTGCCGTCCCGGCACAGCAGGTCCGACTCGCCCTTGCGGTACAGGGCCAGCGTGGCCAGCTGCTCCGGGGACGTGGTGAAGGCCACGTCCTTGATGCGCCCGGCCACGGACCAGATCGAGACCCGCCGTTCAGGGATCTGCCAGGACAGCATCCGGTCGTCGTACGGCTGCGCCCCTTCCGGCCGGAAGACGATCGGCTTCTCGGTGGCCTTCCGGTACCGCTTCGAGCCGGGCCTGCCCAGATTCCCCGCCGTCAGGTTCGCCTTCAGCGTGGCGTACGCGTCACATGTCTTCTTGATCACATGCTGGGCGGCCTGCGCCCCCAGCCCCCACCGCACCTTGACCTCGCCGTAGGTGTGCTCACGCAGCGCGAAGTTCCGCTTCACGTCCTTCTCGAACGCCACACCGCTGGCCCAGGTGGCTGCCTCGTTGCAGGCGCGCAGAGTCGCCTCAAGCGCCGCCGCCTGCCCGGGCGTCGGCACCAGTCTCACCTGCACGGTCAGCTTCACGATCACCCAACGTACACACACGTACGACCACCCGCTGCACGTTCCCCCTTGATCACCCGACCGGGTGAACCCCAACACCGCGCACCCTCCGGCTCCGCCGGAGACGACACCCGGCCGCTCCGCGACCGTGCGCCCAGCAGCGATACCGCGGCGCTCCGCGCCGCAACCACAAAGATGCGATTCCTCCCGGGGCTGAAGCCCTGGGGTTCCTCGCAAGAGCACGCTGAATTCCTGACGCCGCAGGCGGCGGGCGACACCGTGTCGCCCGCCGCCTGCGGCGTCAGGGCGCTCGAGCAGCCCTCGCCGCACGCGGACCGCGGTTGCGTCACGTCGCCCAGCAGACGACCGATGTCGGCAGACCGGTGGGCTGTTCGACACCAGTACTGTGCGCCCATCGCCCGCCAGTCCCGCCTGGTACGGGGACAGAAGAAGCTGATCGCGGACCGTACGGTGCTCAAGGTCCCCCGGGGCCACACGTCATGCGCGGCGTCGTCCATCTTGTCCTCCCCACGGCGCATCCTGCGGTCCGGCGACAGGCGGCCAGGGCGTTCCCAGCTGCCCCCTTCAGGGTCGTGGCGGCGGGCCGGCGAAGCCCGGCCGACATGGCGAACCAGCCCCATCCGCTGGGATGCAGCAGACGTTTCCACGGTCGTCTTCCGCAACCGCCGCTAGCAGAAACGGACTTGGTTCCGTCCCATCAGTAACGCGACGGATACACAGCACCATTGACGCGTTTCAGTGCTGACCTTAGGCTCGCTCGCCATCGGTTCCGGCCAGGGTTCGCACACATGGCCCCGTTCCTGACATGCGTGCGAGCGCCCGTCGTCGCTGCGATGGCGGGCAGGGTGCTGCCGCTCGACCGGAAACGCCGTTCCGCTCCGTTCCGACGACTCGGGAGAGCAAGTGAACAGACGTCGCGCGTCCGGCTGGGCCGCCTCGGTACTCGTCACCACTCTGGCGCTGACCGGCGCACTCGCCGGCCCCGCCGGCGCGTCACCGGCCGCCGCTTCCGCTCAGACCCCGACCACCGCGGTCGCCACCGCGACCGACGGCATCACGCACGAGCAGAACGACCGTGTCCCAAAGGGCTCGGTCTGGACCCAGCACTACTTCCCGTCCTCGGACGGCTCCGGTACCGAACTGCACGGCGACCTGCTGATGCCCGAAGGCGTACCCGCCATGCAAAAGGTGCCGGTCATCCTCTCCATCGGCCCGTACTTCGGGCACGCGGGCCAGACGAACCCCGAGGGCTGGACCCACACCGGTCCCTCGAATCGCTTCCAGGACTTCATCGAGGGCAGCGACCTCTTCGCCCACGGCTACGCGTTCCTCATGGTCGACCTGCGCGGCTTCGGCGGCTCGACCGGCTGCCTCGACTGGGGCGGTCCCGGTGAGCAGGCCGACGTGAAGGCCGCGATCAACTGGGCCGCGAGCCAGCCGTGGTCGACCGGCTCGGTGGGCATGTACGGCAAGTCCTACGACGCCGTCACCGGCCTCATCGGCAACGACCTGAAGCAGTCCGCGCTGAAGGCCGTTGTCGCCGGGGAGCCCCTCTGGGACATGTACCAGTACATCTACTCCAACGGCGTCCCCCGCCCGAACGTCACCGGAACCGCGAATGCCTACAACGGCATTGCCTCGATGGCCCCGCTGTCGGACGACGACGGGCACTATCAGGCGAACGCCCGGTACGAGGAAACCCACCCCGGGTGCCTGACCGAGAACTCGGCCGGATACCGGATATCCGACCAGAACGACCCGTTCTGGACCTCCCGTGACCTGGCCAAGATGGCTCGGGGCACCAACACGCCGCTCTTCGTCACCCAGGGCTTCATCGAGAACAACACCAAGCCCGAGGAGATGCAGGAGTACCTCACCAACCACAAGGGCCCCGAGCGCGGTTGGGTCGGCCAGTGGGACCACGTGCGTGGTGGCGACCGGGTGAGCGACGGTCGCCTGGCCATGGGCCGCGAGGGCTGGTACGACGAGACGCTGTCCTTCTACGACCAGTACCTCAAGGGAGTTCGGCCCTCGGTCCACTACCCGACGTACTCCGTCGAGGACTCCACCGGTCACTGGCGGGCCCAGGGCACCTGGCCGGTGGTGGAGCGCAACGTCACCGTCCCGCTGGGGAGGGGCGTTTACGTTGACGACGGCGGTGCCTCCGCCCGTGCCGGCCTTGCCGCAGCCGGCACGCCGGCGCCCAAGGCGGTGCAGCCGTCGGGCAACTGGGACATGGAGAACGCCCCGGCGACCGAGCAGCCGGCGCCCAGGGGACTGGCCAAGGGGATCGCGAAGAGGCAGCAGGCCGGTGAGGTCGGCTCCAGCTTCTTCGTCTGGTCGCGGCCGTTCGCCCGGGACGTACGGCTGACCGCCACACCGAACATCTCCCTGACCGCGAAGGGCGAGGGCAACGTCATGATCAAGCTGTACGACGTCGGCCCGGACGGCAAGGCCGTGATGTTCGACGAGCAGGTCTCCCTGCTGAAGGCGGGGCGGATGAGCGTCGACCTCAAGGCGACCGACTGGACGCTGGCGGCCGGGCATGTTCTGGCCGTGGAGATCGGCTCGATCCAGACGGGGTCGTGGCGTGACACCCCATCGGGTCAGACCGTCAACGTCTCGGGCGCCGTGCTGAGGCTGTCCCTGGACGACCCGTCCGACGACGTGGCCACCCAGGGAGACCGCTCACCGTACCTGGACACCTACCTGCGCCAGTACACCGTGGACCTGCCTGCCGGTCCGGCATCCTTCACCGTGGCGCCCGGCGGGCACATCTGATCCCACGCCCACCGGCCGGCGCCGGACGGCACGGCTCCCGACCCCACTCCGGAGCACCGTCCGGCACCGGCCCAGGCGCCGGGCGACGTCTACCCCGATCAGTGCCTCGTTGTCCTGCGGGGCAGTCGGTCTGTGCTGAGGAGTGATCTCCAGGCGCCTCGGGTGCTCAAAGAGCCCACCAGCAGAACAAGTGCAGACCCGCCGATCGCGCTCGGCTGGCCAGTCCGGCAAGCTGGACCAGCACGTCGAGCGCGGTCTCAAGGGTGACTCCGTACTGCAGCAGTTCATCGGTCTCGGACCAAGGTCCGGCGGCTTCAGTCAGGGAAGCACGCGTGGCCGATGCCAGCGCTTCTTGCAGGGTGTCGGAGAGGCTGACGATGAATGCGCTCTCGGCTTCCGGAGACGACAGGAGCTGTCCTGAGCGGGGACGCTCGGATGCCTCGTCATGGGTGCACCCGGTGAGGATGGCTTCCAGACGAGCCATCACGACGACCGGATCTATCCCTTTGAGCGGCACGACGTCGAAGATCGACGGGTCCGGGCCACCGGGCTGGTCAAGCACGCCAACAGCCACGTCGTCGCTGGAAGCCGAGAAATAGTCGCACATCACCATGGCCGGAATCTTCGCATCCAGGGCGGACGAGGACGCGCGCGGCAGTTTCGGGTGAGCGTCAGACGTGGCCTTGGCACGCCGAACCGGGTGCCCGAAGCCGGCTAAGGCGGCAGCGGACGGTTGGTCTTTTTGCCTGGGTCGTAACCGCGGGCGTCGTTCCCGACGGCCGATGCCGCTTTGAGTGACTGCGAGTCGATGCTCACGGCCACCGCCCGGAGAGCTTTGCCCCTCTCGCGGCGGATCCGCGTGGGGAGGCGCTCGCGGATCTGGCCGACCACCTCGCAGGCGGCCCAGCGGGCCATGAACCCCGAGACCGTGCACCAGGTCGGGAAATCCGCAGGCAGGGCCCGCGATGTGCAGCCAGTGTCGACGACATAGCGGATCGCGTCGACGATCTCCCGACGGGGATGCTTCTCCGGCCGGCCACCCTTGGCGGTTTCACGGGCCGCCCTCGGCAGCAGCGGTTCCATCAGGGCCCACTGTTCGTCGGTGGTGTCCTGTGCGAGGGATAGCGGGGACGACGCATGGCACTTCACCTCTGGCGCGCCGCAGGTCAGGAGCCAGCTGGTCGACGATGTGCTTGACCCACTTGTCGTTCGGGTGGGCGGCGGCATGCGGGCGACGGTTCCGGTGATGACCGGCGGAACTCGGTCGGCTTCTCCCGGACCACCGCCCGTTCGTATGCCTCCAGCGCGGCCTGGTCGGCGCCCAGCTGACAGCCGACGGTGTGGGTCCACATCAGCGGTGGCCAACCCCGCTCCGTGTCCACGTCCCGCAGGGCGGTCAGCCTGGATCTGACCTGGTGGGGAGAGAGGTCGGTGGCCCGCACCAGCTGGTGGCCAGTCCAGGCCGGCGGGACGCGCTTCGAACAGCACGAAGCGGGTGGTGTCGGCATGCCGCCGGGCCGCGTCGCGGCGAGGAGCGGGGCATGGCCTACGCGCGCTTCAGCAGGCGGGCGAACTCGTCGTCCGTGTCGCCCCTGCCGGTCTCGACGGCCTGCTCGATCCAGTCGAGCGTCGCCCGCACCTTGGCGGTGTTCTGCTGCACGATCGTGCGTTCGTCCGTCCCGCTCAGCGTGCGGTCGAGCAGGCCGAGAACGGTGCGGTCGGCCACGGCGACGAAGGAATGGCGGTCGGTCACCAGGTCGGACCCGCCCTGCGCATGCCGCGCGCATGCACCCGAACGGAACTAGGCCGGGCGAAAGTGTTCAAAGGGAAGGAAGTTGCCGTGTTGCGGTCGGAGGCGGGACGGTCATGCGCGGCGTAATCCGCGCAACCTCCTACCGGCTCCCGCCCTGGTCCTCACCGACTGTCCCTACCGGGCAGGTCGCGGCCGGACTGCTGGCAACAGGCGGTGGCACCCTTCCCCTTGCCCTGAGGGCAGCGGTGCGCCGACCAGGCATCGTCCGGCGTATCAACCAGCAGCAGATCGCGCTCTTCTTGGACTACCTGCGCCGGTGCAAGACGGCCCAGGAGGTGAAGTTGCGGAGACTCGGGGAAAAAGTTGCAGCAGACGATGGGAGGTTGCCGTGGGTGGAGATCTGGAACTGGGCGAGTTGCTGACCGCTGCCGAGGCGGCGTCGCCCGGTGAGTCCGTCGACGTGATAGCACACGACCTGCGCAAGCGGTTCGGCGCGGAGCGTGTGTCCTTCCTGTTCGTCGACCTCATCGGCCAGCGGTTGATACGGCTCGCCGCGGCCGGCGGTGACTTCGCGGACCATAACGAGATAATCGACCTGCAGGGCAGTGTCTACGACAGCGTTCTGCAGAGCCAGCGCCAGCATGTGGGACCGGACGGCCAGGGCGGACGGTGCGTCATCACACCGGTCAGCAACCGCGGCGACTGCATTGGTGTCCTGGAGGTGACCTTGCAGTCCGCCGACGACACCGTGCTCCGACAGGTCCGCGACGCGGCACACGCGCTGGCCTACATCATCGTCACGGACCGCCGCTTTACTGATCTGTACCATCTGGGCCGGCGCACCACGGAGACCAGCCTGGCCGCGGAGATCCAGCACCAGCTGCTTCCCTCGGCTCCATGCTGCGAGGCGGACCAGTTCACCCTCGCCGCCGGACTGGTCCCGGCCGACGACATCGGTGGTGACACCTACGACTACACCCTCGACCGCGACACCCTGCACCTGTCCATCACCGACGCCATGGGCCATGACACGAACTCCGCCCTGCTGGCCACCTTGCTGGTCGGTGCGTTGCGGCGGGCACGCCGCAGTGGCTGTGACGCCCTCAAGCAAGCCCACCACGCCCACCAGGCCCTGCTGAGCCACAGCCGCGGCCTGGCCACCGGGCAGTTGCTGTGCGTCGACGTCGAAACGGGCCTGTGTGAACTGGTCAACGCCGGCCACCCCTGGCCGCTACGACTGCGCGACGGCACCGTCGAAGAGGTCAAACTCGCCGTCAACCTACCGTTCGGTGTGGCGGCACCCGCCTCCTATCAGATTCAGGAACTGCAGTTGCGTCCCGGCGACCGCTTGATCCTGCTCACCGACGGAATGCAGGAGCGCGGTGCCGCAGCCGTCGACCTGGCCTCGGTCGTTCACGACACCAGGGCGCTGCATCCAAGGGAAGCTGTCCGAAGCCTGACCAACGCGGTGCTGGACGCCTGCCATGGCAACCTCAAGGACGATGCCACGGTTCTGATACTGGACTGGCACGGCAGTCGTCGCCCACCGGCCGACACCAGACTGGGCCCGCAGCGATGAGCCGAAGCGCGCCACCGTGAGTCCTCACCGAGGGCAACGCCCGGTGACGTTTCTCCCGACCGAGGCGGCTTGCATGGCCGAGCGCGCCGCCGTGCATTCCCCCTTCCGACCCGCGTCACGCCCCCCGGGGTTGGTGACCACTCCCCGGGTGTCACTTGCTCGGTGCCGCGTGCGCGGGCATCCCGCCCGACCGGTCGTGTCCTGGCATCCGCGCCCAGCTGGCCATTACCGGCAGGTCGCTCACCCTCAGCTCAACCTCGCGCGAACGCCGTGCGGCCGATTCGGGTTGCAGCGCCGGCATGGGCGCAGGGTAAGGGGGTAAGCGCCCAAGGCCGCTCGCGACGCCGACGGTCGGCTGCGCCCGCCGGCCCCACCGAGTCCGTGCCGCGCACGATGCGGCTCGTCGGCCTCGACGAGATCATCGACTGCTACCCCACCCTCTGCCACGCCCTGAACTGACACCCCACTGCGCACGCAGCGCGCTCCTCGTGGTGTAGGCGGGGTCTGAGAGGGTTACCCGGAGGATATGGCGAGGTTGCATCTTCCAGGGCGTAAAGCGCACCACGGCAGCGACGAGGCGCAGGCACGCCAAGCGCCGACAGCTGAGGACGTGGGGCCGGGTCCCGAGGTGGAGCGCCGGGCACCGGACACACCGACGAAGCTGCCCAAGCGGGCCTGGACTGCCGTGTTCAAGGGCGCCCTGCGGGAGTTCAAGGAAGATGAGCTGACCGATCGCGCCGCGGCATTGACGTATTACGGGGTGCTGTCGCTATTCCCGGCGCTGCTGGTGCTCGTGTCGCTGCTGGGTATCACCGGCAAGTCGGCGACCGACTCGCTGCTGGCCAACATCAGGAAACTTGCCCCCGGCTCGGCCAAGGACATCATCACCCGGGCTGTGGAGCAGTTGCAGAGCGACGCCGGCGTCGGTTCCGTCATGGCGATTGTTGGCATTGCGCTGGCGGTGTGGTCGGCCTCCGGCTATGTGGCCGCGTTCATTCGCGCGGCGAATGCCGTCTACGACATGCCGGAGGGCCGCCCGGTGTGGAAGATCCTTCCGGTGCGGGTCGGTGTCACCGTCGTGCTGATGGTGCTGGCGGTGGCCAGTGCGCTGATCGTGGTCTTCACCGGCGGTCTGGCCCGCCAGGCCGGTACCGCGCTCGGGATCGGGGACACGGCGCTGACGGTGTGGTCGATCGCCAAGTGGCCCGTCCTGGTCGTCCTCGTCACCCTCATGATCGCGATCCTGTACTGGGCGAGCCCGAACGCGAAGGTGAAGGGGTTCAGGTGGATCACCCCGGGGAGCTTCCTCGCTCTGGTGATCTGGATGATCGCCTCGGCCGCCTTCGCGTTCTACGTCGCGAACTTCGCGTCCTACAACAAGACCTACGGCACCATGGCCGGCGTCATCGTCTTCCTCGTCTGGCTGTGGATCACCAACCTGGCCATCCTGCTGGGGCTGGAGTTCGACGCCGAGACCGTACGCCAGCGGGCCGTCGCGGGCGGCCTGCCACCCGACACCGAGCCGTACACCCAGCCCCGCGACACCCGGAAGTGGGACGAGGAGGACCGACGCCGGCTGGGTGACGTGTGACCCGCCGCCGTTGATCTTGAAGTGGAAAACTCGAACCCACGGCCTCTTGCCAGGGAGCGTAGGACGTCCAGCGCCGCGTACGCGTCGCCAAGGGCACGGTGGCCGCCGTCCAGCGGCAGGAAGTCCGGCATGTGCTCCCAGTCGGAGCGCTTGCGCCTGATGCACCCCCAGGATCCGCGACCGCTCAGGTGCTGCGGATCGGCCCCTACCCTCGGCAGTCGGCCACCGGTGACGGTCTTGTCATGCTCCGGCTTGTAGGCGATGAGCTTCCGCCCGCCGACGACCCGTAGCACCTCCGGCAGCACCTGGTCCCATGTCGGCGTGTCCGTGACCATCGCGTCACTGATCCCATGAACGGCGAAGGCGCCCTCGGTCACCGGCGGCTGCGGATCGACCAGCGTCTCCAGGAGAATCTCGCCAGAAGCGGCGTCCACCACCGCGACCTGCATGACCCGCCCCACAGGGCATGGGTCTCGGTGGCCGGCACGCAGGCCACGCCGGGTTGCAGCATCCGACGC
This sequence comes from Streptomyces sp. NPDC005866, assembly GCF_040629895.1. Taxonomy (NCBI): domain Bacteria; kingdom Bacillati; phylum Actinomycetota; class Actinomycetes; order Kitasatosporales; family Streptomycetaceae; genus Streptomyces; species Streptomyces sp. NPDC005866. Next base: position 265,789 of record NZ_JBEXWP010000010.1, on the reverse strand, counting down.
GCCCAGTGGATGCACTCGCCCTGCGCGCTGAGCAGCTGGATGCCTTCGGCGAAGCGGGACGCGAACTGGTTGCCGGCGAGCAGCGCGGCGACGTCGTCCCACGACGGGGTGCCGTCGAGGCCCGGCTCCCAGTCGATCAGCCATAGGTCGTCGAGGTTGGCGAAGCGCGTCCACGCCGGCAGGCCGAAGGTCTCGCGCAGCTCGTCGACGAAGGCGCGGACGACAGCGGCCGCTTCGGCGCGAGCTGGGCGAAGGCCCGCAGCGGCACCTGGGCGACCCGTTGCTCTGGCCCGTGCACCTCGGTGCCTGTCTCCGCGGCGAGGACGCGCAATGACCGGCGTTCGGTGCGGACCGGGACGCGGCCATGGAGCTGTACCGCGCGCTCTCCGCGACCAATGAATGGCCGGTGTTCAGCGTGGCGCTGCGCTCGGGTCACCATCCACGTCGTCTACCGCTATCGCGACGGCGAGTACGGCGTGGACCACCTGATCCGTCACCCGGCCTGGCGGTGGCGGAGACCCTCGCCGTGATCGACGGCCACTTCATGGGGCCTGGCCTGGCCTGGACGGAGTTGCTGTCCGCCGCCCGGCGCGGCATCGGCGGGCGTCGTCGACATCGACGCCCGCCTCCTGCTGCTCTTCCCGGCACTCGGCGACGCGCTGCTCCCCGACGACGTACGCCTAGGGCGTCGCCAGCGCGGCCTGACTCGGCCAGCAGGCATTCAGGCAGATTTCAGATCCGATATGACACGGTTGTCACCGTAGCTCCCGTTTTAGGGGTAGCTCAGTTCAACAGAGCGCTCGAACGAAAGCCGGGGTGGGCGCTCTGCCGTCGGACGAACAGGAGCGTGCAGATGGGCGAACCGGAGATCACCAGCGACTTCGACGCACCGCGTGTGGCGAGCACGACGAAGTCCGTGGTGAAGAAGCTTCCTGAGGTCACCCTGGCGTTCTGGATCATGAAGATCGCCGCGACGACTCTCGGGGAGACGGCAGGCGACCTCTTCGCGCAGACGTTGAAGCTGGGCTACTTCCTCACCACGATCGCCCTGTTCGGGATCTTCGTGGTCACCCTGGTGGTCCAGCTGCGGTCCAATCGCTACAACCCGTTCTTCTACTGGACGGTGATCCTGTCGACCAGCATGGCCGGGACCACGATGTCCGACTTCATGAACCGCGACGCCAGCGCTAAGTACCTGTCGTCGGGCGCGACTTCCCTGGGGTGGGGACCGCAAGGGCTCGGGATGGGCTACCCCGCCGGTGCCGCGATCCTCATCTCGTTGCTCCTGTCGATCTTCCTGGTCTGGAAGCTGAGCGGGATGACATTCCAGATCCGCGACATCGTCACCTTCCGTGGCGAGGTGCTGTTCTGGTCGGCGATCCTCGTGTCCAACACGCTCGGCACCTCCATGGGTGACTTCCTGTCCGACAGTTCCGGCCTCGGCTACGCCGGTGCCGCGCTCCTGGTGACCGGGCTGCTCCTGGTGCTCGTCGTGCTGATGAAGGTTCCCGCAGTGCCGAACGTGGCGCTGTTCTGGATCGGCTTCGTCCTCACCCGCCCTCTCGGCGCCACCGCGGGGGACTTCCTCACCAAACCCGTCGCCAAGGGCGGCCTGAACCTCGGTACCTTGGGATCTTCCGCCGTCCTCCTCGGGGTTCTCCTCGGCATGATGGCCTACGCCCACCGGCGCGAGCGCAAGGCTCTCGCCGCACAAGCCCAGCCCGAGCGGGTCGGCGGGTGGGCAGGCTGACCCATGACTCGTCCGGAAGTACTGGTCAGGAGGGGTACAGCCGTGTGAGGAATTGGGAGTTGGCGCGCAAGCCGGGCCCGGTCGAGAGCGGGTTGAGCGAAGGGCGCCTGACGGGTGAAAACCCAGGTCAGGCGCCCTTTCGCATGTGTCTAGAAGAAGCCCAGCTTCTTCGGCGAGTAGCTCACCAGCAGATTCTTCGTCTGCTGGCCGTACGGACCGGGTGAGCCGTTGACCAGCCTGAATGGCGGCCATGGAGAAGGCTGGATGGAGGCCGGTCCGCATACGGTCCGGATCTTGGTCGCCGATGTCGTCGCGATGTCATCGCCGCGGTCCGCCTCTGCTGCCCGGCACCTGGAGCAGACGCCGGCGGCACATGTGCTTCCAGTGGAGCGGCCGTGGTGAGGGCGACGGGAAGCGAAACCCTGATGCTCCGGGCACGGGCAAGCTGCCACGGCGGGAAGCCGAAGCCCCGGGGGAGAGGGGTCGGGTTGCCGTACCGGGGAGCATCCCCGCGTGCGTTTCGATCCGGCCATGGAGACCACTGGCCAGGCGCACGGTACTGCTCGACTCGTTCCGGGGTCGTGTGGACTCCTGAAGACCTGGCGGTGGCCGCGTGCCGGTTCGGACGAGTTGAGCTGTTGCCGCGAGACGCATGCGCTCCCGCCTCACGGAAAGTCACGGAACCGCGGGGGCTTCCCTCAGTGCAACAGTCCTCGTACGGCGTCGAAAGCCGCCGCCACCGTCGCCGGATCCGCCCCGGGGCGGGCCAGCGCGCTCATGGGGATCGGGGTGACCGGGGGCAGCAGCCCCTCACAGGGGGTCAGGCCGTCCGGTGCCGGGCCGACCGCGGCGAGCAGAGCCACGCCCTGGCCCGTGCGGGCGATGTCGAGGACGCCGGCCAGATATCCCGCGTCGCCGACGACCGTGGCCTGCACCCCGTGCGCGGCAAGCGTCGCTATGGCCCGGCGGCGGATCGCACAGGGGTCCTCGATGGCGACCAGCGGCACGGGAGCCGGCGCGGTCGGCGGCTCCCAGCCGGGCGTTGCGTGCCAGAGCAGGGGAAGGCCGCCGACCGGCGTGCCCTCGGTGGCCGCGGCCTCCGTGACGTACACCGCGACATCCACGCTCCCCCGCTCCACGGCCTCGACCAGCCGCGCCGAACGGTCGATGCGGAACCGCACCCGGCAGCCGGGCCGCACTTCCTGGACGGCAGCGGTGAGGCGAGGCAGGAACTGGTCGGCGGCGTGCTCGGTGGAACCGATGGTGACGGTGTCGCCGTCCACGTCGAGCAGGGCGCGCACCGCCTCGTCGTGGACGGCGAGGATGCGCCGGGCCTGCTCGACGAGAAGGCGCCCCTGAGGGGTGAAGCGCATGCCCCGGCCCTCACGTTCGACGACCGGAGCCCCTAGCGTCTTCTCCAGTCGGCGTACATGCTGGCTGACCGCGGACTGGCTGAGCGTGAGAGAGCGGGCCGCGCGGTGGAAGCCGCCGCAGTCGGCTATCGCGGTCAGGCTGCGCAGGGCCACGATGTCGAGGACAGGTTGGGGCATACGGCGACCGTAGCCCGTATCCGGCATCGATCGCGATTGCTGATCGGTTTCGATGCGGAATCGTCGTTGGACGTGGTCCGTCCCGGCCGGTCATGATGAGTGCATGGTTCCCGCGACCGCTTTTGCTGCCCTTCTGACGCAGCGCCGAGTCATCGACTTCGGCGTGGCGTGCAGCGCGCGCTGTCGTTGATCTCCGCCGCGTACCGGCGTTCCCGTTCTCCGCACCGGCGCTCCCGCCGGGCCTGAGCTGATCACGTCTCCCTTGTTCTGACACGTGTCGGCGTCCCCTCCTGCTCTTCACGCGTCCGTTCCCCCTGCCCCGAAACGGGAGTTGCTTCCCCATGCCCTCCTCTCCTTCCCCCTCGCCTTCCAACTCCTGGGACGAACCCGAAGGCCTCGCCGCGCGCGGCACGCTCACCGTGCTGTCCGGGCGGGGCGAACACGGGGGCGTGTACGAGCGGTTCGGCCGCCGTCTCGCCTTCGACGCCTACCGGGTGCGCGCCCTCGGCGACGCCTCCGCGGACCCCTCCGTGCTCGACGAGGCGGCCAAGCTCCTCGCCGACGAGTCGCTGCCCGGTCCCAAGGTGCTCGTCGGTTCGGACACGGGCGCCCGGTACGCCGCTCGGCTCGCCGCCGAGCAGACCGCGGGCGTCGACGCGCTGATCCTGGCGGGTCTGCCCACCGGCGCCTGGGAATCCGGAGGTTGGGAGAACGAGGTCGAGGCACGCACCGCCTGCCCCACCCACCAGGGACACCTCACCAACGACCCTCGCTTCCGGCGCGGCGTTCTCGACGAGCCGCCCGTCCTGCCGGAACTGCGCCTGGATCTCGCAGGCGTTCCCGTGCTGGCCCTGCACGGCACGGACGACGCGGTGAGCCCGCTCGACCGGGCGCTCAGCGCCTACGAGGGCCACACGGCCGTACGGGTCGTGACCTTCAACGGCGGTCGGCACGACGTCCTCAACGACGCGCTGCACCGCACAGCCGCCGCCACGGTCGTGCGCTTCCTGGAACGACTGCGCCTCTCGCCCGAGCTGCCCGCGATCGCGGAGGGTCTCGTATGAGCGCCCGCGTGACGACGACGGTCACCGAGCTGCGCGAGCTGCTCGTCTCGGACCGGCCGCCGGTGGTGCTCGACGTCCGCTGGGCGCTCGGTGACCCGCACGGCCGTGATCACTACGCCCACGGGCACATCCCGAGCGCGGTGTACGTCCACCTCGACACCGATCTCGCCGCGCCACCGAGCCCGCAGGCGGGCCGCCATCCGCTGCCGGACCTCGCACAGTTGCAGACGGCGGCCCGCCGATGGGGCCTTCGTGACAGTCAACCGGTCGTCGTCTACGACGATCTGGGCAACGCGGCGGCGGCCCGCGCCTGGTGGCTCCTGCGGTACGCCGGAAAAACTGATGTGACCTTGCTGGACGGGGCGTTGGGGGCCTGGCGGGCGGCGGGACTGCCGCTGGAGACCGGAGTGCCGACCGCTCCGGCGCCGGGTGACGTCGTGCTGAAACCGGGCGGACTGCCGGTCACCGACGCCGACGGCGCAGCCGAACTCGCCCGTCGCGGACTGTTGTTGGACGCCCGTGCCGCCGAGCGGTACCGGGGCGAGGTGGAGCCCGTGGACCCGCGGGCGGGACACATCCCGGGAGCGATCTCGGCGCCGACCGGGGAGAACCTCGCGGCGGACGGGACGTTCCTGCCGCCCGAGGTGCTGCGCAAGCGGTTCGAGGAGCTCGGCGCCGGTGCCGGGTCCCGGATCGGCGTGTACTGCGGTTCCGGAGTCACCGCGGCCCACCAGATCGCCGCGCTCGCCCTCGCCGGCTTCGAGGCGACGCTCTTCCCCGGCTCCTGGTCCGCCTGGTCCGCCGATCCCGCCCGCTCGGCCGCGACCGGTCCGCTGCCGTCCTGAGGCGACGCGAGAGGAATCCCCGCACATGACGACGAAACCGCTCGACGCGGCGGCCACCCCGGCCCTGCCGCGCCCCCACGCCCTGACCGACAAGGCGCCGCCGACTGCCCGGGTGACCATCCGGGGCACCGCCCGCACCACCCGCCGCTTCCGGGTGCCCCGCTCCGTGCGCCGGACGGCCGGACCCGTGGGCCTGGTCCTGCTGTGGTTCCTGACCTCGGCCACCGGTGTGCTCCCCGAGTCGGTCCTCGCGTCCCCCGTGGACGTCGTGAAGCAGGCCGTGGAGCTGACCAGGAACGGTGAACTCCCCAGCGCCATCGCCGCGTCGGGGCGCCGGGCGGCCATCGGCTTCCTCATCGGGGCGACAGTCGCCCTCAGCCTGTCCCTGCTGGCCGGGCTGTTCCGGCTCGGCGAGGACGTCATCGACTCCTCGATGGGCATGTTCCGGGCGATCCCCTGGGTGGGGCTGATCCCGCTGTTCATCGTGTGGTTCGGCATCGAGGAGACCCCGAAGATCGCGCTGGTCGCGCTCGGTGTCACCTACCCGCTGTACTTCAACATCTACGGCGGCATCCGCTCCACCGACTCCCAACTCGTCGAAGCCGCACGGATGATGGGGCTCGGTCGGCTGGGCCTGATCCGATATGTCATCCTGCCGAGCGCGCTGCCCGGGGCACTCGTGGGGCTCCGGTACGCCCTCTCCACCGCCTGGCTCGCCCTCGTCTTCGCCGAACAGGTCAACGCGGACGCGGGCCTCGGCTATCTGATGAGCAACGCGCAGCAGTACTTCCGTACGGACATCATCGTGCTCTGCCTCGCCGTCTACGCGCTGCTCGGTCTCGCCTGCGACTTCGCCGTACGCATCCTGTCGCGCCGGCTGCGGACCTGGCGGGCCAACTTCGAGGGTGAGGCATAAGAACATGACCAACAGTGTGGAAATCCGCGGGCTTTCACGGGCCTTCGACGGCAACACTGTCCTGCACGACCTCGATCTCGACCTCCGTGAGGGCGAGTTCGTGGCCCTGCTCGGGCACAGCGGCTGCGGCAAGTCGACCCTGCTGCGGATCCTCGCCGGGCTCGACGACGAGATCGGCGGCGAGGTCACCGTACCCGCCCGCCGCAGCGCGGCCTTCCAGTCGCCGCGGCTGCTGCCCTGGCTGAAGGTATGGCGCAACGTGGTCCTCGGGCTGCCCGGCCGCCCCGACCGGTCACGCGCCGAGAAGGCGCTGGACGAGGTCGGCATCGCGGACCGCGCCACCGTCTGGCCCAAGACCCTCTCCGGCGGTCAGGCCCAGCGCGTATCGCTGGCCCGCGCCCTGGTCCGCGAGCCCGAACTCCTGCTCCTGGACGAGCCGTTCGGTGCCCTCGACGCACTCACCCGGGGCAGGGTGCAGCAGCTGGTCGCCGAACTGTGGCAGCGGCACGGCTGCGCGATCCTCCTCGTCACCCACGACGTGGAGGAGGCGCTGCTGCTCGCCGACCGCGTCCTGGTGATGGACGAGGGCCGGATCGCCCACGACCTGACCGTCGGCCTGCCGCGCCCCCGCGACCTCACCGCCCCCGAGTTCGTCGCCCTGCGCGCCCGGCTCCTCGGCTGGCTCGGCGTCACCCCCGCCAACACCCCGGCCGATGCCAAGACCCTTGAAGGGACCCTCTCGTGATACGCAGACTCGCCGCCGCCGGACTCAGCCTCTCCGCCCTCCTGGCGCTGACGGCGTGTGGCGCCGACTCCGCCGCGGACACCGCCCAAAGCCAGGACGAGGTCACCCTCACCATCGGCGACCAGGCCAAGACCCTCCAGACGATCATCGCCGCCTCCGGCGCGCTGAAGGGCGCCGCGTACAAGGTGAAGTGGGCGGAGTTCCAAGGTGCGGCCCCGCTCTACCAGGCCGTGCAGGCGGGCGCCGCCGACACCGGGTACTCCGCCGACCTGCCGGCCCTCCAGGCACTCAGCGGCGGAGTGAAGTTCAAGAACGTGGCCGCACTCAAGAACGACGGCAAGCACGTCGGGATCATCGTGCGCAAGGGCTCCGGCATCGACAGCGTCAAGGACCTCAAGGGCCAGGAGGTCGTGGTGTCCTCGGCGAAGGGCAGCGTCGCCGAGTACCTGCTCGCGAACGCCCTGAAGCAGAACGGGCTCACCTACTCGGACGTGAAGGTCCAGTACCTGCTGCCGACCGACGCACAGGCCGCGTTCGCCTCGGGGAAGGTCAAGATCTGGGCGACCTTCGGCGTCTACCAGGCCGTAGGTCTCGAGCAGGGCGGCAGACTCCTCGTCGACGGCGCCGACGGGCGCGTCAGCGGCTACGGCTTCATCGGCGCCTCCGACAAGGCCCTGGCGGACCAGCAGAAGAAGACCGCCCTCGGTGACTTCCTGCGCCGCCTCGGCACGGCCCTGAAGTGGACGAGCACGCACCAGGACGCGTACGCCAAGGCCATCGAGCAGCGCAACGGCGCCGACGCCTCCGTGGCGAAGACGCTCGCCTCGGCCGCGTACAGCCAGGTTCTGCCGATCGACTCCGACGTGAACAGGACCGTCCAGGGTGTGGCCGACCTCATGAACGGCATCGGCGTCCTGGAGCCGAATGTCGACGTGGCCGAGTCCGCCGACACCTCCGTCCTCAAGTGACCTACACGGAAATCAACTGACGTTCCGAAAAAGGGAGTTCACCATGCCCGTCGAGTTCATCAGTGCCGTCCACACCGACTCCGGGGCCTCGGGCCCGGCCGCGGCGAGCCGGACCGGCTTCGACCCCGACTACCTGCGCAGGTATGCCCGTGCCCTGGACGACGGCGGCTTCGACCACACTCTGGTCGCCTACCACTCCGCCTCGCCGGACGCCTTCCAGGTCGCCCAGTTCGTCGCCACCCACACCGAACGCGTCCGCCCGATCCTGGCGCACCGGCCCGGCGTCGTCTTCCCCACGCACGCGGCCCGCGCCCTCGCGACCCTCGACCAGATCAGCGACGGCCGACTGTCGCTGCACATCATCTCCGGCGGCAGTGACGAGGAGCAGCACCGGGAGGGCGACTACCTCAACAAGACCGAGCGGTACGAGCGTTCGGACGAGTACATCCAGATCCTGCGGAAGGTGTGGACGGCCGAGGGACCCGTCTCGCACGAGGGCAAGTACTTCAAGTTCGAGGGCTACTACTCCGATGTGAAACCGTTCAACGGGCTCATCCCCGTCTCCGTGGGCGGGTCCTCACAGGACGCCTACCGGGTCGGCGGACAGCAGGGCGACATCTTCGGCCTGTGGGGCGAGCCGCTGAAGGAGACCGCCGAACAGATCGCCGCCGTCAACGCGGTCGCGGACGCCGCCGGACGCCCCCACCCCCGCATCTGGGTGTCGTTCCGACCGATCATCGCGCCCACCGACGAACTGGCCTGGGAGAAGGCGCACCGGACGCTGGGCGTGCTGAAGGACCAGGCGAAGAGCACGGAGCTGCTGCGCCACTACCGGACCACCGGGCGCCCGGCGAACGTCGGATCGCAGCGGTTGCTCGACATCGCGGAGCGCGGCGAGGTCCAGGACCGCTGCCTGTGGACCGCACCGGCGGTCGCCACCAATGCCGCGGGTGCCTCGACCGCCCTGGTCGGCTCTCCCGAGACGGTCGCCAAGGCGCTGCTCGACTATGTCGACATCGGCTGCGACCTGCTGTCGATCCGCGGCTACGACCCGCTCAACGACGCGATCGACTACGCCCGTTACGTCGTCCCGCTGGTCCGGCAGGAACTCGCCCACCGAGCCGCCGCCTCCCAGGCCGCCTGACCCGAGCTGCCTGGATCCCCGTCCACCGCGCCCGTTTACGAAGACCCTCATGGAGACTCCGTGTTGTTCCGCCGTTCCCTGCGCGCGTCCGCCGCCGCCCTGGCCCTCCTGCTGCCGTTCGCGGCGGCCTGCGGGGGCGACGCGACGGCCACGTCCTCGTCCGGCCCGTCCTCGGTGACCCTGCGTGTCGGCGCCACCGGCTGGAAGGCCGAGGCGGCGATCCTCAAGTTCGCGCACCTCGACGACACCCCGTACAAGGTCAAGTGGAGCCTGTTCCAGGGCGGTGACCAGCAGCTCCAGGCCATCCGCGCCGGAGCCCTCGACGTGGCTTCGTCCAGCGAGATCCCGCCGATCTTCGCGGCTGCCGACGGCAGGCCCAACTTCAAGGTCGTCGCCGTGCAGCGCGGCTCGACCCTGAACCAGGAGGTCGTGGTCCCCAAGGGCTCCGAGGTGACCGACATCGCGGGCCTGAAGGGCAAGAAGGTCGGCTACGTCCAGAACACGACCGCCCACTACTTCCTGTACGAGTTGCTCAAGCAGGCGGGCCTGAAGTGGTCCGCCATCGACGCCAAGCCGCTGCTGCCCAACGACGGTCTCGCCGCCCTCAACGGCGGGAGCATCGACGCCTTCGCCTCGTACGGTACGTCGATCATCACCGCCCACCAGCAGGGCGCCACGACGGTCGGCTCGGGCAAGGACATCCTGTCCGGCAACTTCCTCTGGTCGGCGCGGGACAGCGTCCTCAAGAGCGCGGGGCAGCGGGCCGCCACCGCGGATCTGATCGCGCGGATCACCAAGGCATACGCGTACGTCCGTGACGGCCGGCAGAACGCGTTCGCCAAGGTGATCGCCACCACCACCCACCAGCCCCTGGCCCAGGCCGAGAAGGACTTCCGCGCCCAGCAGGCCCAGCGGCCCACACAGGCCCGGACGGTCGGCGACGACACGATCGCCTCGCAGCAGAAGGTCGCCGACGTGTTCGCCGAACTCGGAGCGCTGAAGTCGCCCCTGCACGTCAAGTCCTTCTGGAGCCGCGAGCTGAACACCGACCTGAGGAAGGCGCTGTGACCACGGACCTGACAGCCCGCCTCGCGGAACTGGCCCCCGACCACGACCGGTCCGGCGCCTTTCCCGCCGCGTCCCTGAGAGCCGTGCACGAGGCCGGACTTCTCACCGCCACCGTCGGCGAGCGGTACGGCGGCCGGGGCGCCGGCGTCGAGGAGACCGCGCGCATCCTGCACACGCTGGGGCAGGGCGACCCCTCAGTCGCCCTGATCGCCGCGATGACCCTCACCACCCACGGCAGACAGGCGGCTCAGCCGCACTGGCCGGGCGAACTGTACGCGCGCCTGCTGAAGGAGTCCCAGGAGCGGCCGGTACTCGTCAACCACGCGCGCGTGGAGCCCGAGTTGGGATCCCCCGCGCGAGGCGGCCTACCGGCCACGCGCGCCCGGCGCACCACCGACGGATGGTCGGTCAGCGGCACCAAGCGGTTCGTGACGGGCGCGGAGGGGCTCGCCTGGTTCCTGGTCTGGGCGAGCACCGACGAGCCGGAGCCACGGGTGGGTACGTTCCTGGTGCCGGGCGACTCCCCTGGCATCGAGATCACCGACCGCTGGGACCAGTTGGGGCTGCGGGCCAGCGGCAGTCACGAGGTGACGTTCCGGGGCGTGGAAGTCCCGTACGAGCAGGTCATCGGGCTCACCCCGTACGGTCCGGCGGCCGAGCAGGACAACAGGGCGGGCGCCTCCCTCCATCTCCCGCTCGCCGCCCTCTACTTGGGTGTCGCACGGGCCGCGCAGTCCTTCTTCCACACCTTCGCCCACGAGCGGGTGCCCGCCAACCTCGGTCATCGGGTGGCCCGTACGGAACGCTTCCGGCGGACCGCCGGGGAGATCGAGGTGCTGCTCGCCGCCGCCGAACAGCTGGTGTTCGGCGGAGCCGCCCGGGTCGACGCAGGCGACACCGGGTACACCCCGGAACAGGCCCTGGGCGCCCGTGTGCTGGCCGACCGGCACGGGGTACGGGCCGTGGAGCTGGCGGTCCGGCTGCTCGGCAATCCGGGCCTGGCGCGCGGCAACCCCCTGGAGCGGCACTTCCGCGACATCCAGTGCGGCCCCGTGCACGCACCCCAGGAGGACATCTCCCTGCTGGCGATCGGAACGAAGGCACTGAACCCGTGACCGCACGTGCGACGAAGGACCGGAACCTGTGACCGCACCCGCAACAACCGCGTCCGCGCAGCTCCTGGGTCTCCTGGCCCGTGACCTGGCCCCCGACCGGCTGACCACGGACCCGGCAGCGCTCGCCCCGTACGCCACCGACCGCTCCGGCACCCGGCCCGTCGGCAGTCCGCTGGCCGTCGTGCACGCCCGGCGCACCGAGGACGTGACCGTCACGCTCCGGCACGCGCACGCCCTGCGGGTGCCGGTGGTGCCGCGCGGTGCGGGCACCGGCCTGTCGGGCGGAGCCTCGGCGGGCGAGGGCTCGCTCGTCCTGGACCTGTCTGGGATGAACCGGGTGCTCGAACTGTCGGCGGACGACCAGCTCGCCGTCGTCGAGCCCGGCGTGATCACCGCCGAGCTGGACCGGGCGGCCGCCGTGCACGGGCTGCGGTACACGCCCGATCCGGCGAGCGCCGCCCTGTCCACGATCGGCGGGAACATCGCCACGAACGCGGGCGGTCTGCGCTGCGCGAAGTACGGGGTGACCCGGGACAGCGTGCTCGGCCTGGAGGCGGTGCTGGCCGACGGCACCGTGCTGCGGACCGGCCGCCGGACAGTCAAGGGAGTCACCGGCTACGACCTGACCGCGCTGCTCACCGGATCGGAGGGCACCCTGGCGGTGATCACGTCGGCCACCCTGCGGCTGCGCCCGATCCCGGCGGCGACGGCCACGCTCGCGGCGTACTTCTCCTCGTTCGAGCGGGCCGCGGAGGCGTCGTACGCCATCGCCCGCGCCGGTGTCGAGCCCGCTCTCGCGGAACTCGTCGACGGGCCGGTGCTCCAGGCGATCGACCCGGCGCTGCGGGAGCGGGGCGCGGCCCTGCTGCTCGTGCAGTGCGACGGCGCGGGCGCGGCGGCCGAGGCGGCGTCCGTCGCACGGCTGCTGAAGCCGCTGGCGGCGACCGTGGAAACGACCACGGATCCCGCCGAGGCCGAGACGCTCCTCGCCGCCCGCCGACTGGCCCTGCCCGCGCTGGAACGCCTCGGCCGGCCGCTCATCGAGGACATCGTGGTGCCCCGCTCCCGGCTCGCGGAGGCGGCCTCGGAGATCCGGGCCATTTCCGTACGCCATGACGTGCCGGTCTTCACCATCGCGCACGCGGCGGACGGGAACCTCCACCCGATCATCGTCGTGGACCCGGCACTGCCAGGTCTGCCGGACGCGGCCTGGGAGGCGGCGGGCGAGATCTTCGCTCTGGCCCTGCGGCTCGGCGGCACGCTCACCGGTGAACACGGCGTGGGGGTGCTCAAGCGGCAATGGGTGGCGGACGAACTGGGACCCGCGGCACACGCGTTGCAGCGCAGACTCAGAGAGGCGTTCGACCCACGGGGCATTCTCAACCCCGGCAAGTCGCTCTGAGCGGAGACTGTTCGCTCCCGCAGCCGTCGTTCCGGAAGGGGGGCTCATCGGACCGCTGCCTCCTGTGCCGTCAGGAAGGCGGGGCGCCGGCCCAGCTCCGGTGCGATCAGGTGCGGAACCGTTCGGACGCTGCGGAGGCGGAAGCAGGAGCGACAGCGAGGAGCACGGCGGTGCCCACCCCGGCGGACGACGCAGCGCGCCGCAGGGGAGGAGCGGTCAGGGTCACTAGGCGTTGCTCCACCCGGTTGTCCTGGAATACGAGTCCAGCAGGTCCACCACGAAGACCAGGGTCGAGCCCGCCGGGATCAACGGCGAAGGCGACTGATTGCCGTAGCCGAGACGCGGGGGAACGATGATCTCGCGCCGACCGCCGACCTTCATCCCCCTCACCCCCCGGTCCCAGCCCTTGATGACCTTGCCACTGCCCAGGGCGAACTTGAACGGCTGACCGCGGTCCCAGGAGGCATCGAACTCCTTCCCGGACTCGAAGGTCACCCCGACATAGTGGACCCTGACCACCATGCCCGGCTTCACCTCAGCCCCGTCCCCGACGACCAGGTCCCGGATGGTCAGCTCGGTAGGAGCGTCAACCTCCGGAACGTCGACCTCGGGCTTCGTCAGTTCACTCATTGCAGCCTCATCACTATCAGCCGGAAGCCGTCGCACGGACCAGTCGGACACATGGACACTCCGTGCAGCAGATGGTCACGCTACCGAGAACGCCCGCCCCCGGAGCACACCAGATCCAGTGGCCACACGTGATGATCTTTCGCACGACCGATGAACGCGACCGGCACGCACAGGTCACACGGTGATCGCCAGAACGGGGCGACGGCCGAAACGGCGAACCTGAACACCCACTAGCCCGTCCTGACCGGCTGATCAGTCACCCCCGCGTGGCGCTGCAACCTCACAAGGGGCCCGTGCCGCGCTCGTGGGTGCGCTCTCAGCCGTAAGCGGCAGCTTGAGCAGGCGGCGGCCGTGACCAATCCGCTGTCGAGGCGGCTTCAGGCAGTGGATGGGTGGTGCGCGATCAGCGCCCGCGCGAGATGGCCAGCGACTTCCTCGGCTCCGGCCTGCAGTGCCGCCAGGTTGACGGACTCATCGGGCTCGGTACGCAGGGCGAAGGACCTTCCGAGGCCGGCGAGACTGGCTGTGCGCCGTGACCGATGAGGGTCGAAGGTGTCGACGCTGGTCATGGCGGGGTCCGACACGCCGGCAGCCACCACGATGCGGTCCTGCCGCTCGACCCCCAGGGCCATGTGCCCCTGGATCCGCTCGGGATCGTAGGGCACCGCACACACCGTCACCGGAACTTCCCGGCTGCCCGGCTGCCCGCGGTGCGTCACCGGTGTAGGGACTCGGCGACGGCCGGGTCCTCGAGCACGGTGACGCACCAGGCGAAGTGCTCGTCACCGCCGCCCGGCGCGAAGGCGTCGCTCGTGGCCATCGCATAGGCGGCCCGGTACAGCAGGAGGTCGTCGACCGCGTAGCCGAACTCGTCGGCGAACCGCGTGGTGAGCTGCCGGGTGATCTCCGGGGCGTGCTCGGTGCACGCCGGGAAGATGGCCGCGGCCACGGCCGCGTCGAACCGGGGGTCCCCGCCCGTGGACAGGAAGCCGTAGTCCACGAGGGCGAGCGGCCGCAGGTCGTCGTCCACCAGCACGGTCTCCGGGAAGACGTCACCGTGGACGACCGCCTCGTCGGTACGGGGCAGCGAGCGCAGCTTCCGAAGCAGCCGGGCGCGCGTGTCGTCGAAGTCGCGGACATGCGTGGAGAGCCGGTCCGCGCGCCGGCTGACCCGCCGGTCCACCAGGTCCGCCAGGGCGGATCCAAAAGTGGTGTGGCCTTCCCACAGCGGGCGTTCCTCGTCCAGCACAGAAAGGTGCTTGACCTCGTCGACGTCATGGGCGTCCGCGAGGGCGCGCAGCACGCCGACCAGGCAGTCGACCGCTTCGGGCAGCACCTCGTCCGGGTCGTCGGTGCGGATCCTGCCCGCCAACGGCTCGCCGGTCAGCTCCCGCTCCACGGTCATCGGGACACCGTCGATGTCCTCGACGGCGAGGATCTCCGGGGCGCCGAACGGCAGGTGCGCCGCGGCATCGGCGTAGAAACGCTGCATCCGCCGCAGTTCGGATCCCCGTCGGCGGTCCCACACCTTGGCCACCGTTCCGTCCCCGAGTCGGTAGACGGCTCCCTCCACCGCCGCCTCGACGGGCCCGGCGTCGGGATATCCGGCGTCGACGAAATGTCGTACGCGCCGGGCCGTGGTGTCCCGTATCGCATCGGACATCTCGTGCCTCCTTCCGCCCCCGGCGTGAACGACCGGCCGGTCGGCGGGGCCGACGCCGGGACCATCTCCCACGGTAGGCCCCTCGCCCGCGCGACACCCGGTGACGGAGCGCTGCCGGGCGCCGTGCGGTCCGCCACGCGTATACGGCGGAACAGTGCCGGCGGATCCTGCGTATCCGGAGCCGACAGTGGCTGTTCCTTCGTACACTTGCGGCCGTCGCCCGCCGACGGCCGCGTCCGAGGCAGTCTGCTGGTCACGCTTCGTGTGGCGGCTGGGGCTGCGCTGGGTTCGGAGTGATGAACACCGCGAGGCAGCGGAACTCGCTACTTGGGCCCTCCAGTTGGGTGTATGGACGCCAGGTGAGCATGTAGGCGCCCCGCAGCACTCGGGTGTTGTCCGGGAAGGAACCGCCGGCCCACAGCAAGGTGCCGCTCAGTTCGCGGCCGTGGTGGATCCGGAATTCCTCGTCCCTGGTGGGCGTCCTGCGTTGCCTGGGGCGCCACAGGGCGGCCTCGTTTGTGATGAGCAGGGCCAGCCCGTTCTGGCCCTCGCGGTCGCAGAAGCGTTCCAGCCTTCCTACGTCCCGCAGGAAGTCCCTACGCGCGACGTCCGGCGCGTTGTGTCCGCGCAAGGCGTACTCCTCGGGAGGGATCCCTGCTGTACCCGACCACTGCCGGGTCACGTATTTGAATTCGATTGCCGTACGGCCCGCAGGCCCCAGGCACAGTAGGTCCAGGTACTCCGAGGCGTCGCTCCCGCGCACCGGGACCTCGAGACGGCACCTGACCTCCGGCGCGACCTCGCCCACGGCGAGGGCGAAACTGTGCTGGAGATCGGCCTCGGAATGGAACACCGGCCGCCGTGCGCGTAGACACGCCAGGACTTCGTCCAGCGCAAGCACCGTCCTCAGGTCGGAAAGGGCTCAGTGGCGCCCTGGCCGTCTTCGGCTTCCGGGGCCTCTCGCTCTCACGCGATGCGGCGGAGCCAGTCCTCCACGCGCTCGCCCACCTCGCCGATCGTGGTGACGTCGCCGTGCCCCGGGCACACCACCGTCTCGGGGGGCAGGGTGACGAGGCGCTCGCGGATCGACTGGATCATCGCCTGGAAGTCGGAGTCCTCCGGCTCGATGGTTCCAGGGCCGCGCGAGAGCAGCATGTCCCCGGTGAAGACGCGGCGCAGCGCCGGATCGTACAGACTTACGGATCCCGGCGTATGTCCCGGAGTGTGACGCACCGTCAGGACAGTTCCGGCGACGTCGATCACCCGGCCGTCGACGAGTTCCTCGTCGGGGACACGGCTGGGAAAGGTGCGGCGCCACAGCTCCAGGTCGTCCGGGTGCAGCATGATCGGAGCCCCGGTGCGGTCCGACAGAGCCACCGCCGCGTCGACGTGTCCGCTGTGTGCGTGGGTGCACGCGATCGCCACCACGCGGCGGTCGCCGAGCGCCGTGGCGATGACGTCCGGCTCGTGTGCGGCGTCGACCACCATCGCCTGCTCGTCGTCACCGACGATCCACACGTTGTTCTCCATCGGTGTGGTGTTGGCGTCCGGCCCGGCCACGACACCGGTCGTCACCACGCACTCGACCCGGGCGGTCACGACATCACCGCCAGGAGCGCTCGGCCGCGGGCAGTCACTCGCGCTCTGGGGTCCTTTGCCTGCCGTTCCATGGAACAGCCCCTTTCCGGATGAGGCCCTCTACCCCAGTGGACCCCGCCGGGCATGCGGCGGCAACCGGCAGGTCTTCCCCTACAGGGACGTATGCGCTGACCTGCAGGAACTCATGGCCCATCCGCGACACGGCGTGATCGATGCCGGGCCTGCCCAGTGGCCGAGGCGACAGGTATGGGTTTGACTGGATCTGTTGGTGATCACGCCGACGGACGGCCTGACGACGACTGGGGCAGGGTGGCATGGAGTACGACGCATTCCTGGCGAAGGCAGCCGAGAGGGCGGGCGTCTCCCTCGACGTTGCGGAGACCCTCACACGCGCCACCTTTGAGGTGCTCGCCGACCGGATCAGCGGGGGAGAGGCCCAGGACCTCGCGGAGCCGCTGCCGGAGCCGCTGAAGCGCTGGCTGCGCACGGACGAGGAGATCGCGAAGGGCTACGGGGCCGACTCGTTCGTCCGGCGTGTGGCGGACCGCGCGGAAGTGCCCCGCGAACTCGCGGAGGCCGGGATCCGCGCAGTCCTGGCTACCCTGAGGGAAGCGGTCGGCGACCAGGAGTTCCGCGACGCGACCGTCCAACTGCCCAGGGAGTACGACATCCTGCTGTCCACACCCGCGGGCCCGGCCGGCGCCGGGTAGCGACCGTTTCGTCAGCCGCGCCGTTGCCGCGATCGGTTGTCACCGACTGTCGACACTGGCTCGCCTCGGATGGACCGGAGTCGGCCTTGCGGGCCGTGGCCCCCAGACGCAGGCCACATCGGCCGGCTCCCGCGCGCCTGCCCGGGACAGCCCGCGCGGACCACTTGGTACGTCCTGGCCCGGGAGTACATCGAGCAACGGTGGGACCGAACACCAGGGAACACGCGACGCACGCTGGCAGATGCCTTGGCGACCATCACGCCAGCCTTCGTTGAACCAGGAGCCAGCTACCGGGCGCCCCGCGTGCTGCGGCGAGCGCTCTACTCCTGGGCCTTCAACAAGAACGCCTGGAAGGTCGATGCGTCAGAAGAGTGGCAGGCGGCATTGGACTGGCTGCAGCGCCACTCGCTGCCTGTAGGTGAGTTGGATGATCCCCATGTGCTGCGGCGTGGCCTCGACGCACTCTGTCGGAAGGTCGATGGAACGGCCGCTGCCGCGAAGACCGTGAAGTGAAAGAAGGCTGCGGTCAACGAGGTGTTTGGTGTAGCCGTTGAACGCGGATACTTCGCGCAGAACCCGCTGATCGGTCTTCGCTGGACGGCACCGGAAGTCGCCGATGAAGTCGATCCCGACTGCGTGCCGAACCCGGCTCAGGTTGCCCGACTGCTAGCCGCAGTCAGAGCCCTACCCGGCCGTGGCCCTCACCTGTACGCCTTCTTCGGCTGCATGTACTACGCCGCCATGCGCCCAGCCGAGGTGATCCATCTACAGAAATCCCAGTGCCGCCTGCCGGCGAGCGGCTGGGGCCTTCTGAACCTGAAGGGCGGCGTCGTGACTGCCGGTAAGGAGTGGACGGATGACGGTGCCGTCCACGAGATCCACTCCCTGAAGCGGCGGGCGGTCAAGGCGACACGCCCGGTGCCAATTCCTCCAGTGCTCGTCCGCATGTTGCGCGAACACATAGGAAGCTTCGGCGTTGCACCCGACGGACGCCTGTTCCACAACGCAGAGGGGAACTACATCGACGCCTCGGCGTACGGCATCACCTGGGGGCGAGCGCGTGAGGCTGTTCTTACGCTTGACGAGCACGCCCTTGACCTGGCGAAGCGTCCCTACGACCTGCGCCACGCCGGCATCTCCTTCTGGTTGGCCTCCGGCGTCGACCCCGCAGAGTGTGCGCGCCGGGCTGGGCAGAGCATCCAGGTCCTCTTCCGCTACTACGCCAAGTTCCTGGCTGATGCGCGGAACCACGCCAACACCCTGATCGAAGACTCCATGCGGCGATGGGAGGAGGCGACGGACGATGACGATGCGGAGAGCGCCTTAGCGGGACCTTGGCCCGGAAATGCCCCGGAACTGCTGGTCAGAGCTGGGATACGGGTGGGAGATATCGGGAGTAAGGGCGTGTTTCGACTCGCTGCCTAGATGTGCGCAGAGAAGGGCGCCTGCCGGGCATCTGTCCTGGTCAGGCGCCCTTTTTCTGCGTCTAGAAGAAGCCGAGCTTCTTCGGCGAGTACGACACCAGGAGGTTCTTCGTCTGCTGGTAGTGCTCCAGCATCATCTTGTGGTTCTCGCGGCCGATCCCGGACTGCTTGTAACCGCCGAACGCCGCGTGCGCGGGGTACGCGTGGTAGCAGTTCGTCCACACCCGGCCCGCCTGGATCGCGCGGCCCGCGCGGTACGCGGTGTTGGTGTCGCGGGTCCAGACGCCCGCGCCGAGACCGTACAGCGTGTCGTTGGCGATCTTGATCGCGTCGTCGAAGTCGTCGAAGGACGTCACCGACACGACCGGGCCGAAGATCTCCTCCTGGAAGATCCGCATACGGTTGTCGCCCTCGAAGACGGTCGGCTGGACATAGTAGCCGCCCTTCAACTCACCGTCGTACTCCACGCGTTCACCGCCGGTGAGGACCTTCGCGCCTTCCTGCCGGCCGATGTCGAGGTAGGAGAGGATCTTCTCCAGCTGGTCGTTGGAGGCCTGCGCGCCGATCATCGTGTCGGTGTCGAGGGGGTGGCCCGGCTTGATCTGGCGGGTCCGGGCGACCGCCGCCTCCATGAACTCGGCGTAGTGGCCGCGCTGGACGAGAGCCCGGGACGGGCAGGTGCAGACCTCACCCTGGTTGAGCGCGAACATCGTGAAGCCCTCGAGGGCCTTGTCGCGGAAGTCGTCGTCGTGTGCCCAGACGTCGTCGAAGAAGACGTTCGGGGACTTTCCGCCCAGTTCGAGCGTGACCGGCTTGATGTTCTCCGAGGCGTACTGCATGATCAGCCGCCCGGTGGTGGTCTCCCCGGTGAAGGCCACCTTCGCCACCCGCGGGCTGGACGCCAGCGGCTTGCCCGCCTCCACACCGAAGCCGTTGACGATGTTCACCACGCCCGCTGGCAGCAGGTCCGCGATCAGGCTCATCCAGTAGTGGATGGAGGCGGGGGTCTGCTCGGCCGGTTTGATGACGACCGCGTTGCCGGCGGCCAGGGCCGGCGCGAGCTTCCAGGTCGCCATCAGGATGGGGAAGTTCCACGGGATGATCTGTGCCACGACCCCGAGCGGCTCATGGAAGTGGTACGCCACCGTGTCGTCGTCGATCTCGCCCAGCGAACCCTCCTGCGCGCGGATCGCACCCGCGAAGTAGCGGAAGTGGTCGATCGCGAGGGGGATGTCCGCGGCCAGCGTCTCCCGCACCGGCTTGCCGTTCTCCCAGCTCTCGGCGACCGCGAGCGGTTCGAGGTGGGCCTCCATCCGATCGGCGATCTTGAGGAGGATGTCGGAGCGCTCCGTCGCCGAGGTACGACCCCAGCCGGGCGCGGCCGCGTGCGCCGCGTCCAGCGCCCGCTCCACGTCCTCGGCGGTGCCCCGCGCGACCTCGGTGAACGGCTGCCCGTTCACCGGCGATGGGTTCTCGAAGTACTGCCCCCGGGCCGGCGGCACATACTCGCCGCCGATGAAGTGGTCGTAGCGCGCCTGGTAGGAGACGATCGCGCCCTCGGTGCCGGGCGCCGCGTAACGGGTCATGGTGGCCTGCCTCCTTGCAGATGCGCTGCCCGCCGTTGGGCAGCTCCCGGCGTGCAGGCTAGGGAACGGTACGTTGCGAGTACGTTGCCCCGCAGCTCAGCGGGTCGGCCGCGGTGCCGCCAACTCGGTCTCCAGGGCTGCGAGCCGACTGCGTACCATCGCCGTCGGCCGCACCGCCGCGAGCGCCCGCCACACCTCGACGTCGTCCTCGCCCCACGGCGCGTGCGCCCAGTCCGCCAGCAGATCGGGGTCGCGGCGCGCGATCAGTGCCGCCCTCAGCCCGGCCGTCAGCCGCTGTCTCAGCCGCACCACCGCAGGCGCCTGCGAACCGGGCAGCAACGGGCCCGGGTACGCCGTCACGGCCGCCGTCACCGCCCCCGCCTCCAGCCGCCGCTCGACGACGGTCGCGTCGGACTCGACCGGAGCGGTCAGCCGGTACGGCCGGGAGGCGAGCAACCCGGGCCCCAGCAGCCGCCGCAGCCGGGCCAGTTCGGCGCGCAGCGTCACCGGCGTGACCGACTCGTCCTCGTACAGCGCGCACAGCAGCTCGTCGCCGGTCAGCCCCTCCGGGTGGCGGGACAGCAGCACCAGCAGCTCGCTGTGCCGGCGGCCGAGCCTGATCCGGCGCCCGTCCAGCCGGAGTTCGGCCTCGTCCCGGCCGAGCGCCGTCAGCGCGGGCGCCTCGTCGGCGGGCGTCGGCGGATCCAGCAGCGCCAGCTGCGACTCTGCGGCCCGCGCCACCGCCTGGACGAAACCCAGGCTGTGCGGATGCGCCAGCCGGTCGCCGCCGGTGATGTCGACGGCGCCCAGCACCCGCCCGGTGCGCGGATCGTGTACCGGCGCCGCCGCGCACGTCCACGGCTGCACCCGGCGGATGAAGTGCTCCGCCGCGAACACCTGCACCGGCCGGTCCACGGCCACCGCCGTACCCGGCGCGTTGGTGCCGACGGCGGTCTCCGACCAGCGCGCGCCTGGCACGAAGTTCATCCGGTCCGCCCGCCGCCGGGTCGCCGGATGCCCCTCCACCCACAGCAGCCTGCCGTCCGCGTCGCACACCGCCAGCAGATGTTCGCCGTCCGACGCGAACGTGCCCATCAGCTCCCGGACCAGCGGCATCACCCTGGCCAGCAGATGCTCCGCCCGATAGGCCCCGAGGTCGCCGTCCGTCAACTCCACCCGCGCCGCGCCGTCCGGACCCACCCCGGCCCGTGCCGAACGCCGCCACGACTCGGCGACCACCGACCGAACCGGGCGCGGCACGGTACCCGCCGTGGTGAATGTCTCGTGCGCCCGGCGCAGCACCCGGACGCGTTCGGAAGGGTCGGCCCCCGGCTCCAGGGCCACCCACGGATCGGTCAACTCGGCCTCCCCGTTCGGCGATGCGGCTGGGGACATCGTCACTCGGGGTGTTCGCGCCGACAACCGTTTCGACCGCTCTCACTCCGAGGACAGGCCGACCAGTCTCATGTAACGGACCCAGTCCCAGTACTTCCCCGGATCGGTGTGGTCGGTCCCGGGCACCTCTACGTGGCCGATGATGTGGTCGCGGTCCTTCGCGATGCCGTATCTGTCGCAGATCGACGCGGTGAGGCGCGCCGACTCCGCGTACAGGGCGGCGGTGAGGTACTCCGGCTTGCTCACCCAGCCCTCGTGCTCGATGCCGACGCTGCGGGTGTTGTAGTCCCAGTTCCCCGCGTGCCAGGCGACGTCCGACTCCCGGACGCACTGCGCCACATGGCCGTCGGCCGAACGCACCAGGTAATGCGCGGACACCCGCTTCTTCGGATTCTGGAAGATGGACAGCGTGCCGGCGTACGACTGCTGTGTGACATGGATGATCACACGGTCGATGTCGTACTCGTCGGGGCGCTGGGCCGGCGTGCAGTTCTCACTGCTCGCCGACTGCCACTCGGCCTTCGGATAGTCGACGACTCCGCTCTGCGCGCCCGCGAGGCTCTGGGGGAGCAGCGTGTACGGGACGGCTGCGAGGGCCGCGCCCTTCAGGAGCCGTCGCCTGCTGGGGAGCGGTCGTGCCCGGTCCATGGATGAGGTGCCTTTCGGAAGCGTGCCTGAAGCATGGGGGGAGTGCGGTCAGCGGCGCAGTGCCGCCGCTGTCTCGCGCAGCCGCGCGTGCAGTCCGCGGTAAGTCTCGCGCGCGGGCAGCCACTCCTTGCGGAGCTTGGCCACACATGTGTAGTTGGTGTCGCACACGTTGGCCAACGGCGATTCGACCGCCTGAGTGGCGTACTGGTACGCGTCCAGTTCGGCGAACCCGTAGTCGCGCACCAGCCACTGCACCAGGTCGAGCTGCGATATCCGGAAGGCGTCCTCCAGGGGACGCGCCGAACCCGTCGAGACGATGTGCGTGTCCGACTCCAGCCGGGGCCACGGCGTCGCGACCCCCTTCAGGAGCTCGACGATCACCACGGTGTTCATCGCGCACTCGACGGCCACCCCGCAGGTCTCGCCCTCGCCCTGCCGGGCGTGCCCGTCTCCGAGGCTGAGCAGCGCGCCCTCGACGTTCACCCCGAGATAGCAGGTGACGCCTGCCCGCATCTCGGGCGTGTCCATGTTCCCGCCGTGTGCGTCGGGCACCAGGGCCGAACGGACCTCCAGGTTGGCGGGGGCCACGCCGACCGTTCCGTGCATCGGGTCCAGCGGCAGCTCCAGTTCGATATCGCCCTCGTGCGCCCGGAACAGCGCCGTGCGCCGGAGCCGGTCCAGCTGCCAGATCCAGACCTTCTCCGGGAGCGGCGGCTGCAGGGTGGCCGTGGTGTGCGTCGAGGTGAGCGCGCCGAACAGGGGGACCGTCGTCGACGCCGCCCAGTCCCGCGCCGGTTCGATCGACACGAAATGCACGGCGACGGTGTCGCCCGGCTCCGCGCCCTCGACGTGGAAGGGCCCGGTCTGCGGGTTGAGGAACGGGAACTCGCACACCTCGGACACCAGGTCCTTCTCGGACCGCACCCGTCCGGCGAAGCAGTCCTCGGTGTACAGGTCGAGAACCGTGCCGGGCGTGATCCGCGCCACCGGCGGCGCTCCGCCGAACGTCCACGCGTACTCGCCCGGTCCGGGCCGGACGGTGAGGATGGGGGGCTCGGTCATCGCGGGAGGTCTCCGTTCCGCTGGTCGACGGCGCCGGCTCGGTCGTCGCCTTCTTCGAGATGGACGCGTGCCGTCTCGGCTATGCGCTCGGGGTGACGGCGTATCAGCACCAGGAGCACGACCACTCCGGCCGCCATCCAGACCCCAACCACCGGACCGGCGTACGACACCGGGGCGGTCAGCTTCGTCACGAAGTCGAAGACGGGCAGGCCGGCGGCGGTGAGCAGAGCGGGCACGAAAGCCACGATGCCAAGCAGGGGGAGGAGCAGGTGCCGTACCGGTTGGAGGGACTCGCGGCCGCGGCGCAGGAAGTAGCCCGCACAGGCGAGGTTGACGACGATGTAGACGCCGATGACCACCGTGACGATCACCGTGGCCAGCAGCAGGAACGCGGTCACCGGGTCGTAACCGAAGCCCAGCCCGAGCACGGCGCCGACCGCCACGACCGTCTGGACCGCGATACCCGCGACGGGGGAGCGGTACCGGGGATGGAGCGTGGCGAGGACGCGCGGGAGGACCCGGATGCGGGCCAGCGCGAACGCCGTCCTCGTGGACACGTTGGCGCATGCGTTGGCGTTGGCGATGGTCGAGTTGACCACGGCCAGGAACACCAGGACCCAGAAGAGCCCGAAGGAGGCCCGGGCGACGCCTTCCCAGGACGCGTCGCCCGCCGCGCCGAAGCCGGCGAACCGGTCCGGCCCGAAGTACACGGTCATCGCATAGGTCGTCACCACATAGAACAGGCCGATCCCCAGGGCCGCGCCGAGCACAGCGCGGTGCATCGTGCGGCGCGGGTCGCGGGTCTCCTCGGCGAGCGGCGCGGCCGCCTCGAAACCGGCGAACGCCAGCACGGTGTAGACGGAACCTGCGAAGACCCCGCTGATGCCACCGTAGCCCTCCGCCGTGTGCGAAGTGCCGAACACGGAGAGGGTGTTGTGGGCACCGGCCTTGCCGATCAGCCACACGGCGAAGACGAGGAAGACCGCGATCTCGAAGACCCCGAGGACCGTCCCGAAACGCGCCGAGGCACGCACCCCCAGATACCCGGTGACGGCGATGACGGCGGCGCCGGCCAGCGACCACGGCCACCACAGGTCAGCCGGCCAGGAGGCCCACTCCTCATGCAAGGTTCCCGCCGCGGTGAACCCGAGCTGGAGCAGCAGCAACGGCGGTACCAGCGCCTCCACGAACACATAACCCCAGCCGACCAGGAAACCCACGGCCGGATGCAGCCCCCGCGCCGCATACGTGGCCACGGAGCCCGCCGCCGGCAGTTCCCGAGCCAGCTCGGCCACACACGAGGCGGTGAACAGACAGGCCACCAGAGCGATCACCACCGCCAGTGGCAGACTGCCCCCGGCGAAGGCCGCCCCCGACGGAATGGACGCGGCGACAGCGGCGGCAGGCGCCATCGCCGTGACGCTCTGGAACAGAACCTCCCGCAACCCGACCGCGTCCCGCCGCAGCCCTGCGGTCACCTCTCCGGCCATACACACCCCCGACGTGCGTGAACCCATCGGCCCCACGGACCGCTCGCGTGAATCACGGTACGGCGCTTGCGGGTTGGGCAGAAGAGCGCCGGGGGATTCCGTGGACGGGGCGGCGGTAGTGGAAAACCTCGCCACCCGAACGGGTGAGCAAGAGCGGCGGCGTGCCCGGTCGATCGCGGGCAACCGCTGGTCAGCCAGCCGTCAGACCCGTTCCGCCACCGTCGCCGGATCGTCCAGTACGGCACGGACCACCGAGTGGGCGGCGCCCAGGAGGGGGCCCTCCGAGCCGAGGTGGGAGACGGTGACCGGGCAGGCCGGCCCGGTCGTGCGGTCGGCCAGTTCGGATTCCAGCGACGGGAGGAGCCACGGGGCGAGTCCGGCCAGGGCACCGCCCAGGACCACCGACTCGGGGTCGAGGAGGTTGACGGCACCGGTCAGGGCGATGCCCAGGGCCGTACCGGCGTCGTGCAGAGCGCGCCGTACCCCCTCGTGGTCCTCGCCCGCCTGCTGCGCGAGCAGTCCCACCGCGTCCTCGCGCGGTTCCAGACCGGCCGCGCGCAGCACCGCCTCCTCGCCGGCATACTGCTCCAGGCACCCGCGTCCGCCGCAGGCGCAGCGCGGCCCGTCGGGGTGGACCGGCACATGGCCGAGCTCGCCCGCGAAACCGCGTTTCCCGCGGAGTAGTTGGCCGTCCACGACGACCGCGGCGCCGATACCGATCTCCGCGGACACATGCAGGAAATCCGGTGGGGTGGCGTCGCCGAGCCACAACTCCGCCAAGGCGCCGAAGTTGGCCTCGTTGTCGACCGTCAGCGGAAGGTCCGCGGGCAGCAGCGCGCCGAGGTCGGTGCCGTGCCAGTCGAGGTTCGGGGCGTGGACGACCGTGTGCCGGTCGCGGGACACCAGGCCGGGGACGGCGACCGCGAGGCCGGCCGGCCACAGGCCTTCTCGCTCCGCGTCCGCCACGACCCGGCGGACCAGCGCGGTCAGCTCCTCGACCACCGGCTTCGGTGCCCGGCCCCGGTTCGTGCCGTGCCGTACGGCACGCGCGCGTACGTCGCCGCGCAGGTCCACCGCGCACACGGCGAGATGGTCGACCCCGACCTCCGCCCCGATGCCGGCCGGGCCGTGCCCGCTCACCGCGAGCGCCGAACCCGGCCGCCCGACGCGGCTGGGCCGCTCGGGGCCCAGCTCCTCCAGGAGTCCCCAGCGGATCAGCTCGTCCACCAGGGTCGACACCGCTGCCCTGGTCAGACCGATGCGCGAGGCGACCGCGGCCCGCGACAGCGAACCCTCGGCACTGACCGCGTGCAGCACGCGCGCGAGGTTGCGCCGGCGCATGCCTTGCTGGGTGTCCGGAAGGGCGCGGCCGGTCGCCGTCGGGCGGGCCTCGTGCAGCGGTGCGGTCATGCCTCCATCAATCCTCAGTCCCCTGGACGGTCCTGCGACCGGCCTCCCGCCCGGTCAGCGGTCCTCCGGGGCCCGCTCCAGCAGCGGGGCCGCGTCGGAGAGTACCCCGGAGATCCTGGCCACCGTCGCCGCGTCCCGCTCCACCGCGTCCAGCACCGGCCCCGCGGCCGTGTTCCAGCGCCGCGCCACCGCCGCCGGGTCCTCGCCGGTCAGCAGCCCGGCCGCCTGAGCGGCGGCGCCGAGGGCGACCAGCTCCTTCGCCTCGGGCACCTGCACCGGGCGCCCCGACAGCCGCCGTACCGTCTCCTGCCAGGCCCGGCCCCGGGCGCCGCCGCCGATCAGCAGCAGTGGCGTGGTCCGGTCGGCGTCCTCGTCGAGTACCAGATCCAGGGCGCCGAGCAGGGCGTGCACGGCGCCGTCGTAGGCGGCCTGCAGGAGCTGGCCGGCGGTGGTGTCATGGCGCAGGCCGTGCAGCAGGCCCGACGCGATCGGCAGGTTGGGGGTGCGCTCGCCGTCCAGGTACGGCAGCAGGGTGACCGATGTGCCCGGCTCGACGGCCTCGCGGTCCAGGCCCACCAGCGCCGCGACCCGGTCGACCGCGAGGGTGCAGTTCAGCGTGCAGGCGAGCGGAAGCCAGTCGCCGTGCGCGTCGGCGAAGCCCGCGACGGTACCCGTCGGGTCGGCGGGACGGTGCTTCGAGACGGCGTACACCGTGCCCGACGTGCCGAGGCTCAGCACCGGGGTGCCCGGACGCAGCCCGAGCCCCAGCGCGGCCGCCGCGTTGTCGCCCGTACCGGGCGCGACCAGGGTGCCCTTGGAGAACGGCAGGTCGTGGCTGTCGCGCACGGTACCGGCGACCTCGCCGGGGCGGACCACCCGGGGCAGGAACGCCGGGTCCAGGCCCACGTGCGCGAGGGTCTCCTCGTCGTACGCCTCGGTCGCCGACGCCCACCAGCCGGTGCCGGAGGCGTCACCGCGGTCGGTCGTGCCCTGCCCGGTGAGGCGCTCGGTGAGGTAGTCGTGGGGGAGGCGCACGGCCCTGGTGGCGCGGACCGACTCCGGCTCGTGCTCCGCCAGCCAGGCCCACTTGGTGACCGTGAACGAGGCGCCCGGAACACTGCCGGTGCGCTCCGCCCAGGCCTTCGGGCCGCCCAGCTCCTCGATCAGCCGCCGCGCCTGGGGCGCCGATCGGACGTCGTTCCACAGCATGGCCGGCCGCACCGGCTCGCCCCGCTCGTCCAGCGTGACCAGACCGTGCTGCTGCCCGCCGATCGACACGGCTGCCGCCTCGTGCGCCGCGTCCCCGCACTGCCGCAGCGCCTCGCACAGCGCGTCCCACCACTGGCGCGGATCGCTCTCCCGGCCCGCGCCGGAGGACACGGTGTGCGGCGACTGGCCCCTTGCCACGACCTGGCCGGTGGACGCGTCGACCACCAGCGCCTTGGTGGACTGGGTGGACGTGTCCACGCCGACGACGAGCGGACCCTCGGCTGCTGACATCGGGCTCTCCCTTTTTCCGCGCCTGGCGGTTTCCCTGACCTGCAGTTTTCCCGGTTCACCGGGGTGTCGCTACCCGGATTTCATCCCTTGGGGACAGGGTGACCCTTCCCAGGGATGCGTTGGCATACTAATTTGTAAACGGCCATGACGAAATAGTCGGCCCGACAGTCGTCCCGACCGTCGTCCCGACCGTCGTCGAGCACACTCACCAAGCACAGGCATCAAGCAAGGAGCCGCGGCATGAGCTTCCAGCCCACCCCCGAGGACAGGTTCACCTTCGGCCTGTGGACCGTCGGCTGGCAGGGAAGGGACCCGTTCGGCGACGCCACCCGCCGCGCCCTTGACCCGGTCGAGACGGTGCAGCGCCTGTCCGAACTGGGCGCCTACGGTGTGACGTTCCACGACGACGACCTGATCCCCTTCGGGTCCTCGGACACCGAGCGTGAATCGCACATCAAGCGTTTCCGTCAGGCCCTCGACACGACCGGCATGACCGTGCCGATGGCCACCACCAACCTCTTCACCCACCCGGTCTTCAAGGACGGCGCGTTCACCGCGAACGACCGTGACGTCCGCCGCTACGCCCTGCGCAAGACCATCCGCAACATCGACCTGGCCGCCGAGCTGGGCGCGAAGACGTACGTCGCCTGGGGCGGACGCGAGGGCGCCGAGTCCGGTGCCGCCAAGGACGTGCGCGTCGCTCTCGACCGCATGAAGGAGGCATTCGACCTCCTCGGCGAGTACGTCACCTCCCAGGGCTACGACCTGCGCTTCGCCATCGAGCCCAAGCCGAACGAGCCCCGCGGCGACATCCTGCTCCCCACCGTCGGCCACGCGCTCGCGTTCATCGAGCGCCTGGAGCGCCCCGAGCTGTACGGCGTCAACCCCGAGGTGGGCCACGAGCAGATGGCGGGCCTGAACTTCCCGCACGGCATCGCCCAGGCCCTGTGGTCGGGCAAGCTCTTCCACATCGACCTCAACGGCCAGTCCGGCATCAAGTACGACCAGGACCTGCGCTTCGGCGCCGGCGACCTGCGCGCCGCCTTCTGGCTGGTCGACCTGCTGGAGACCGCTGGCTACGAGGGGCCGAAGCACTTCGACTTCAAGCCGCCGCGGACCGAGGACCTCGACGGCGTGTGGGCTTCTGCCGCCGGCTGCATGCGCAACTACCTGATCCTCAAGGAGCGCGCGGCCGCCTTCCGCGCGGACCCGGAGGTCCAGGAGGCGCTGCGCGCCTCCCGGCTGGACCAGCTGGCCCAGCCGACGGCCGCGGACGGCCTCCAGGCGCTCCTCGGCGACCGCACGGCCTTCGAGGAGTTCGACGCGGACTCGGTTGCCGCGCGCGGAATGGCCTTCGAACAGCTCGACCAGCTGGCGATGGACCACCTGCTGGGCGCCCGGGGCTGAACGCGCACGCGCGCGTGTGTGGGCGGCTCTCGGAGCGAACGCCCCACGCGTGCGCGTGTCGTTGCCCGCACCCGTACGACCGGCTCGCGCGCGAAATGCTCCGGAATCGTGCGGTCCGCTGCATGAGTCCGTATCAACCCCCGGGTGGGGCTCGCGCAATGACCGGTACGCGGTGACTCTGGGCGGTATGGCCATGCCACCCGTACCGCCCCGACCGCCCGGCCCGCCGAACGGCACCCCGCCCCCGGACGGGGACTACGACCCGCCTCCGTACGTGGGTTCCGGACCGCCTTCCGGCGGGGGGTTCGGGCCGCCCGCCGACGACGGACACTACGGGTCCGCGCACGGTGGCTTCGTCGCCCCGCCCGGGGACCACGGCCCGCCCACCGCCGTCGGCTGGACGCCGGAGCCGCCCCGCCGGCGCAGGGGCCCGCTGTTCGCCGTACTGACCGTGCTGGTGGCCGCCGTGGCCGTCGCCGCCGTCGTCCTGATGATGTCCGGCGGCGACGGTTCACACCGGGAGCAGCCCACCACGAGCAGCCCGAGCACCTCCGGTTCGTCGCGGCCCTCCTACGGCCTCCCGACGGAGCTGCCGAGCAGCCTGCCCTCGCGACTGCCGAGCGAAGTCCCCTCGGACTGGCCGTCGCAACTCCCCAGCGACCTGCCGAGCGGTCTGGACTCGCTGCTGCCCTCACTGCTGGGCTGACTACAGCCGACTACGGCTGGCTACAACCGACCGACAACAACCGAGTACGGCTGACTACAGCCCCTTGGGTAGCCGGACGTACACCAGGGTCGTCTTGATTCCGCTGTCGACCAGGCGGCCCTGCGCGTCGAAGGCGCCAGCCCCGTCGGTCATCCCCAAGTCGTTGTCGTTGATCAGGGCGGGCGTGTCGTGGTCCACGCGCGCGACGCCCTCGATCTTCAGCGGCACGCCCGCCACCGTGTTCAGGTCGACGACCAGACGTTTGGCGAGCACCGGGACACCGGCCGCGGCAGGGTCGTCCAGCTGCTCCAGCGACGGAGACGTGGTGTCGTCGTCGTACTTGCCGCCGAGGATGTTCGACTTGCCGCCCAGCTTCACCAGTTGGAGCCGCGCGGCCTTGTCGGTGCGCTCCTCGACGAGCAGCCGGTCGCCGCCCACGGCGACCACGGACGAGATCTTCAGCTCGGAGGTGTCGTCCTCGCTGGGGTCCACCACGTTCACCGGGTCGCACCGGTAGGCGTACTCGGCCGTGACCGCCTTCTTGCGCGGCGAGAAACGCAGCAGACGGGTGTTGAGCGAGGCGTCCCCGGCGCTCCCGTCGGGCAGGGAGAGCGGGCTCTGCAGAGCCATCACCAGGTCCCCGTCGGGCAGCAGGGCCAGGCCCTCGAAGCCACGGTTGACCTTCCGGTGCAGCAGCACGGACGGCAGCGCCTCCACCACCGGATAGTCGGTGCCGGTGAGGTTCAGCCCCTTGGGCACATAACGGGTGAGCACCCTCCCGCGCGCGGAGACGTGCACGAGCGACGGGCCGTACTCGTCGACGAGCCAGAAGCTGCCGTCGGCGGCGCGCACGATGCCCTCGGTGTCCAGGCCGTTCGGGTTGTACGACAGCGCGGTCTTGGCGTCGTAGGAGTACGGCGCCTCGTCCCGGCTCGCCTGGTTGGACAGCCCGGTGACGGCCTTGCCGGAGGACGTGGTGACCGGAATTGCGTCGATCACCTCGATGGCGTCGCCGGAGACGCGGATCTTCACGATCGACGGGTCGAAGCCGAGCACCGGGAAGGTCCGGCGCTTCTTGCCGTCCACCTTGATCCGGCCGTTGGGGCCTCGGTCGGTGACCGTCCAGTACTCGCCCTTGCGGCCGGCTGGGTAGATGTCGCTGCCGATGCCGCCGAGGTCGTCGCCCCGGTCGTTGTCGACGCTGCCGTGCAGCAGCGCGTTGCTGAAGGTGCCGAGCGGGATGTCGCCGAGGACGGCGGTGCGGGTGACGTGCGCCTCACGGGACGACGAGGCGTCTGCCGTGCCCGCCGCCACGAGGGCGGCGGCCAGCGCCAGGGGCAGACCCGTCGCGACGGAACGGTGGACGCGGCGTCTGCCAATGGCGTGCGGGGAAATCGAGCCTCCTGGTGACAAGTTCGTTGGCAGCGGCCAGAGTTGGGCCCCGCACCGAACGCCGGTCGACCAGTTGGTGAAGGGCGGGCGACAGCCGCTCGGCGGGTCGTCTGATCTCGGCCGTAGGACGGCGGACTGTCAGGTTCCGGTGCGTCACCTGTCCGCCGGGCGCTCCGCCGGTACGGAGAATCCAGTAGGTCCCGTTCAGCCCAGGGACCGGAACCACCGCACCACGGCGGCGGTTCCCGCCTGCTGGGAGCCCAGATGGCGGGAGCCGCCGTAGTCCGGCGTACCGAGGTCGACCACCGGGGCGTCGACGCCGTGGGCGCGCAGGGCGGCGTGGCAGCGGGCCGTGTTCGCGTTGACGGCCTGCTCGTCCCCCTCGGCGTAGTAGAGCCGGATCGGAGCCTTCGGCGTCCAGTCGGTGCAGACGCCGTCGGTGATCCGCAGGGCCGTGGCCAGTCCCCGGGCGGGGTGGGCCAGCATCTCCCGGCCCCGGCGGGTGAGGAGCCCGTCCAGGGAGTCCGGGGTGCCGGCCACGACCTCCTGACCGGTGTGCGTGCCATCCAGCAGGCCTTCGATCGTGCGGTCGTACGGCTCGCGGAACACCTCGGCCGGCGTGTCGTACAGATGGTGCAGGCGGTTGAAGGCGACCAGGGCCAGCGCCGTGTAGATCACGCTAGCCTTGGGCTCCGTCCGCCCCGCCAGCAGCGCGGGAAGTTCCGCGGCTCGGAAGGCGTATGCGCCGCTGACGGGTGCCACCGCGCGCAGCCGGAACCATCCGTTGTCCCCCTCCTGCAGCGACCTGGCCAGTCCCAGTGCCGCCGAAGCGCCCTGGGAGAACCCGGTGACCAGTACGTCGTGCCGAAGTCCACGTCCCCGTGCGGTCACGGCGGTGCGGGACGCCCGCAGCATGTCCAGGGCGGCCGTCGTCTCCGAGGGCACGTCCATCCAGGGGTGGGGGCCGGGACCCAGGCCCAGACCGAGGTAGTCGGGGAGCACAGCGGCGAAGCCGGCCGCGGCGTAGGTCAGGGCTGCGGCCTGGCCCCAGACATCCGCCGAGACGGAGGCGACATCGCCCTTGAACAGTTCGGTGCCGTGGCTGAACGACACGATGCGCAGACGCCGTTCGTCGTTGCGCGGCAAGGCCAGCAGTCCGCTCGCGATCGTGCGCCGGCCGTCGGGGTCCACCGTGCGGTACACGATCCGGAAGGTGTCGAGGCCGTAGCGGACGACGCCGGTGTCCCAGGCCCCCTCCTCGTCCCCCGCCAGTTCGGCTGCGACTTGCCGGGCGGTCAGCGTCCTCAGGTGCTCGACGGACACGAGGTCGCCTCGCGAGACGTCCACCCCGGCCCTCGTCGGCGTGGCGGCGGCGGCCCGCGCTGCGCCCGATCCCTGTGCGGTCACGGCTGTCACGCTGCTCGCAGTCAGCGCCAGCGACACCGCGGAAACCACCAGTATCCTGCTCATTCGCTTCATAGCGTGACCGTACGAATCCCCGGTGCCACCGACCATCCGGCTAACCGGCCTGTGCGAGTGGGGTTTTCCCCAGGACCGGCAATCGTCGTCCGCAGGGCCGGCAACCGGGGAACAGCCGTCCCGACAGTCGTCCGGGAGTGGCTACGCTGAGAGCGGGACGGCTTCACAACCTGTTCGACTCGATCTCAGGGACCAGTAGGGGTCGCTCGTCAGGGATGTCTCAGGGTCGCGGTCCGGAACCGCGGGAGGCGCGGGCCCGTTTTCAGATCAGAGAGCGGCAGTGGCCGCGAAGGAGGCGACGCTGATGTCGAAGAACGCGAAGATCGCCGCAGGAGGTGTGGCGGTCGGGCTCATCCTGCTGATATGGC
Source organism: Streptomyces sp. NPDC005866 (assembly GCF_040629895.1). Lineage (NCBI taxonomy): Bacteria > Bacillati > Actinomycetota > Actinomycetes > Kitasatosporales > Streptomycetaceae > Streptomyces > Streptomyces sp. NPDC005866. The sequence continues at coordinate 232,753 of NZ_JBEXWP010000010.1, read as the reverse complement.
TGCCCTGGTGGGTGACGTTCCTGATCGTGGTCGGCGTCCCGGTGGCCGCCTACCTCACCCTCGACCCCTCGCAGCGGCGCAGGCTGCGCCGGGTGACACGCAAGGAGATCGGCCGCTGAGCCGCCCGCCCGAGAGGCAGCGCCCCCGCCGCGGGGGCGCGGCCTCTCGGGCGCCTCACAGGGGCCGTACGGCCATCTTGTCGAGGGCCTCGAGGAGGCCGGGGAGCTCGGGGCCCCGGCCGACGGGCAGAACCTCGCCGGGTTCCTCGTCGAGGAGCACGAAGGCGATATCGTCGGTGCGGGCCACCATCGACCAGCCGGGCCCGTCGGCGCGCAGCGTACGGGCGTCGCCCGGGGCGAACGACGAGCGGACTCGGCCCAGGGGCGGAGGCGTGTCCACGTAGGCCCGCGCCTCGGCCAGGACGCGCCGGATCCCGCGGTGACCCTTCGGGGCCGCCTCCCCGTCCTCGGGGGCCTTCTCAGCGGCTTCCGCGGTCTCGTGCGCCGGTGCCGGGAAGTGGTCGTCGCCGATCTGCTCCCGCCAGACCGCCCACTGAAGGGCGATCTCGTCCGCACCCAGCCGTCGCTGCGCCGGGCCCCAAAAGCTGGTGTCCGGCGGGGTCAGCGGGACACGGTCCGCCATCTCGGGGCCGGGGTCGTGCGGTGCGGGCACGTTCGGGGCCGCCACGGCGACCGCGAGCGGCCAGCCGGGCAGGGCGGCGACCACCGTGCGCTCGTCCGGGGAGAGGTCGTGCTCCATGCCGCAGTCCCAGGACGCGATCGCGACGGCGACCAGCGAGACGTCGTCGACGACGACCGTCCAGCGTGCCCCGCCGCCGTCCTGGCCGAGCACCAGGCCGTAGCCGTCGGCGCGCGGCGCCAGCTCCAGTGCCGCGCAGGCCTCCGGGTAGTCGTCGCCCAGCACGCTCGGGAACTGCGCCGGCGTCAGCAGCACCGCTGTGAGCACGTACAGCGCCTCGTCCGCGGCGGCGAGGGCCTCCTCGTCCGTCCCGGCCATGCCTGCCTCCCAGTCGTTCGTCCAACGGCGCGCACCTTAGTGCGAGCGGAAGGCTGTTGTCACGACTGTCACGACCGGCCACCACACGCGGAGCTGCAGTTTTCCACCGGGACGGGACGAAACGACCTCGCCCGGAGCGATGCTTCAGGCGACCGGCAGGCCGAGGAGGTCGCGCGCCACCGTCTGCGGCGGCTCGCCGCGCTCCCTCGCCAGCGCGACGACGGCACGGCAGGCCAGTTCGCTCACCCCGAACGACAGCGCCTCCGGCGACACCCAGCCCGCCGCCTCCTCGATCCGGTCCTGGTCGTCCTCCGCGCGGGCCGTGACATAGGCGGCCGCTGCCTCGAACAAGTTGTGCGCACGCCTCTCACGTCGCTCCGGCACCTCGGCGCCCCCGCTGCCACGAAATCTGTCTGCGTACTTGCGAACCCGGTCGAACACGTCGGCCACCTTCCCCCTGTCGGCTGTCGCTTGCGAACACTCGTTGTCCACTACCGAACCTAGAGTTGAAGTCCCGGCAACAGAAGAGGGCGCCGTCGGAACGCCTCAGCCCGCCCCCGGCCGCAAGCGAGGCGACGGTGGCGCGCAGCCGGGCCGGTCGCCGTCGTAGAAGAAGCCGGAGGGCGCCTCCAGGAAGGTCAGCCGCCGGCGCAGTACGGCCGGGCCTGGTCTCGCTGCTGGTGTTCACGGAGGCGACCCCGGGCGGTCGCCGGCTAGGACTTGTCCGGCCGATCATGTGCGGAGCCAGATGACGAGGGCCGCCGCGGTGGCGGTGCCGAGGAAGACGTAGCCGCGCTTGTGGTAGCGGGTGGCCAGGGCCCGGGACTGCTTGAGCCTGTTGATCGCCCGCTCAACGGTGTTGCGTTTCTTGTACCGTTCTTCGTCCGAAGCCGCATGGCCGTCCGCCGCGTGAGCCTTTGCGCAGGCGGGCGGCCTGGCTGTCAGTCTTCTCCGGGATGGTGTGCCGGATGCCCCGGAGCCGCAGGTAGGAGCGGCAGGGACTGTTGCTGTATGGCTTGTCGGCGGTGAGGCTGTCGGGCTTCGTGCGTGGCCGGCCCGGTCCGGTGCGTGGGACACGGATCTTTTCCAGCACGGTCGTGAACTGGGAGCAGTCCGCCCGCTGTCCGCCGGTGACGACCAGGGACAGCGGGCGGCACCGGCCGTCGGAGCTCAGGTGGAGCTTGCTGGTGAACCCGCCGCGCGAACGGCCGAGTCCCTCACCTTCTGCACCACCTCGACCAGGCGGGCGAGGAGGCTCTGCCACGGTGTTTCGCCCTGATGTTCTGCTGCCCCGGCCTCCTTTGAGGCGGGCGCGGGGGGTGGTTCGGTGCGGGCACCGGCCGCGTGCTGATGGGCCCGCACGATGGTGGAGTCCACGGCGATGTCCCAGTCGATCTCGCCGGCAGCATCGGCCGCGGCCTGGACCTGCTGCAGCAGGCGTTCCCAGGTGCCGTCGGCCGACCACAGCCGGTGGCGTTCACAGACCGTCTTCCACGGCCCGAACCGCTCCGGGAGATTCCGCCACTGCACCCCGGTCCGCACCCGGTGAAGGATCCCGTCGATCACCTGCCGGTGATCCCGCCACCGGCCACAACGCCCGTTGCTGACCGGCAACAACGGCCGCAGTCGGTCCCACTCCGCATCCGTCAGATCACCCCGCCCCATGACCGCATCAACGATCCGGACCGCAGACAGTCACATGATCGGCCGGACAAGTCCTAGATGAACTCCCATTCCTCGTCAGTCAGTTGCACTCGCGTCACGCAAGAAGATCTACCGGTGCAGCCGCCGCCACGAGGGCGATTCCCGCAGATTGATCACGGCCCAATATGCGCCCCAAGATCAGCCGAGACCACGATGGGCGGCCCACAACACCCCGGCACGGCTGGCAGCATCGGAGACCAGGGCCGCCAGTTCGGGTTTATCGGGCACAGGGAACGAGACGTATGCGCCCCGACCACCACCTACTGGTCTGCCATAAGCCTTCACGGCGAGGTGACCGTCCGGGAGAAGCCTGATGTTGAGTGTGGTCAGCGTGAACGCTTCACCGCGTCGAGTATCCGTCCAGCGGAGCGCCTGCGGGATCACGACGTTGATCGCCAGAGCACTTACTTCCAGATCGCTGCTCATGGAGGGATGATCTCATGCGAGTCGACGCAGGCGGCCGCAACCGGCTTACGCAGCAGGCAGTTTGATCAGGACTCGATACGCCCCCTAGGACTTGTCCGGGCGATCGTGGGCTGACCGTTGTAGGGGATGGCCTTGCGACTTTGGCCGTCTCCAAGGGGCCCGGTTCCCGGCAGCTGTGCGGGAGCGAGATCTGCAGCGTCATCGCCATCACCCCGGCGTCCAACTTACTGCAGGAGGTTGTAACTTGGAGGGTAGAGACCTGCGGTGCTGCCGCCGCTCAGCGACGAAGGCCGCCTGGCACCGGCCCCGACATCTGGATCTGCGCCGACTGCGTCGGGTCGAGGGCGGTTCAGGCGCCGGGGCGTCCGGAGGCCGTCCAGGCGGCGTATTCCTGGCGGACATAGAGGCGGCGGCTGGGGACGGGCGTGATTGCGTCGGGGTGGTGCGAGCCGGCCGCCAGGTGGGGATGACGGCGGTCGTACAGCAGGAGTTGTTCGGCGGTTTGCGCGGCGGCGTCGATAGGGCCGGGGCCGGGGTCGCCCAGGGCCATCCGGTCCATGAGGGCGGCGCGACGCAGCAGCCAGGCGCGTTCGGCGGCCGCCGGGTCGACCGGCGGGCGAGTGACGGGCCTGGCCTGGCGGCCGTCGCGTTCGGCCCCGAGGGCGAGCACCTGGTGCATTTCGCGGTGCAGGTTGGGCGCGTTCACGTACGCCTCGTGCGGGGGCGGTGCGCCGGTGTCCTCGCCGCTGTCGGGGCTGACGTTCACGCTCGCACCCCCGCTGGTACGCAAGGGCCGGCGCCGCAGGTGGTACACAGCACCGCGTCGTGCTCGGCTTCGCGGGCGTCGTGATCGACGGCAGGTGGGTCTGCCGCGGACCGTACGGACACCTGGGGCCGTCCGGCACAGCCGTCGATGGGGCATGGCCTGTGCGTCGTGAAGTACCACTCGGTGGGGCCGCCGGGTGACCCGGGGCCGTAGTCGCTCCCGGTGAACCGTCGCCGCGCCGTGGTGCCGACGCCGGCCAGGGGCTGCCGCCTGTGCGGAACGCCCGGGGCGGTCATGCCGAGCACCTCAGGCAGGCGCGGACTTCGCGGCCGCCGCGCGACTGGTGGACCTCGGTCGACTGGGCGAGACACTGCACGATGCCGGTGCCGCGGCCGTGTTCGTCCGGGGCGATGTCGGGGCGACGGCGATCCACCGCCATGCCGGAGTCACTAACCACGATGTGCAGAGTGCCGCGGTCGAGGACGAGCAGCACGGTCATGCGCTCGCGGCCGTACTGGGCGGCGTTGGAGGCGAGTTCGTCCACGATGAGAACAGCGGAGTCCCGCTCGCTCGCGGGAACACTCCAAGTCTCCAGCAGATCGGCCGCGAAGTGACGAGCGGCGGAGACGTGCGCCTCCTGCGCGGGCAGGGTGAGCAGCGCCTCGTGGCGGTAAGGCTGGCAGAGGAGTGCACTCGGGTGGGGCGAATCGGTCACAGACATGGTCTTCTGGCTCTTCTGTCGATGTGCGGAAGCTGGAACGTGGGAGGCCGCCTACGACTTGGAGGGGCGGTCACTGGACCGGATCCTGTGCATGGGCGCGCTCATTCAGTTCCACGGGCGACGCATGCCGAACGGTTCGAGCTGCCCGCGCCTTTTGTCCACCTTCTTTTTGGGACAGGTCAATGCCAGTGGCCCGACTGAGCTCTGCTTGCCGAGGAACGGGGAGCATCTCGGCCGGGCCCTTGTAAGCCCAGGGGTGGCGATGGCCACCCGGAGGGGGTGAGCACGACCCGTCGTGCACACACGCATCAAGTCGGCTGAGGGTTGGGCCGGTTCGCGGGAGTCGGCGGTGAGGGCGACCGGATGCCGGGAACTGTCGGCGCGCCGGGAGAAGGACCGGGGCACCGGCTTTGGCCACTTCCGGTGGAGGTTGAGGTGCATGCCGCCGGCCCCCACATCGCCGTGCCTGCCACCGCTGTGGCAGCCGCGTGACGGGAGCGGCCGGAGCCCAGGAGTCGGCGGGTGCGCCAGGAGCCCGCCCGACGCACTGTCGGGCGGGCTCCCCTCGCCTCAGGCCCGGATCGTGACCAGCTTCTGACCGTTGCCTGCGAGGATCTCAAAGTGGTCGATGGCTCCCGGAGGCATGGCAACCGTCCCCTGGATCGTGCTGCCGGCCGGGTATGTGCCTGCTCGCCAGGTCGCGCCGTCCGCCCTGGTTCCGCCTGGCCCGACCGCCTGCAGCCGACAGGTGATTCCGGCGGGCGCCCCCTTGGCCGAGACCTGCAGAACGCTGCCCCAGGCAGAGGGCGAGACCTTGACCGAGGCGGTGACGCCGGTGGCGGGATCACTTCCGGAGAAAGTGCGCAGGGGGGTCGGCGCGGTCGGCGCGGGCGGCGTCGCCTGACTGCCCACAGTGCCGACAGTCGCCAGCCATGTGCCGCCGACCGCTGCTGCGAGGAACATCAGGTAGGCGGCGGCGCCGGCCAGCTGCAGACGCCATGTTTTGCGGCGCCGGGCCGCAGCCTGCTGGAGCAGCCTGTCCAGATGACCTGCCCGCGGCGCCTCCTGCATCACAGGCATGGCGGGTCCTGCGAACGAGGAGCCCTGCGTGCTCTCGGCTGCCCGTGCCACCAGCCGCTCGGCCAGTTCCCCATCGGCCGTCGGCACCGTCTCGCCCGCGGCCTCGGCTGCGGTCACTGTCGCCAGCAGCGCGGGCAGTCCCGCCAGCTGGGCGTGTTCGGCCCGGCACTCGGCACACTCCGCGAGGTGGACGCGCACCTGTTCCATTTCCCCCGGGGGCAGCGTGCCCAGGACGTATCCTCCCAGGGCCAGCCGGAGTGGGTCGCGCTCCGTACTCATGGTCGCCACCTCCTGCACGCCATGGTCATGGCTCGATTCCCCGTTCCTCCAGCGCCAGCCGCAGGGCGTGGAGGGCGTAGTACGTCCGCGACTTCACGGTGCCCAGCGGAATGCCCAACACCTGTGCGGCCTCTGCCATGGTCCGGCCTCGGTAGTAGGTCTCCAGCAGGACCGCTCGGTGGTCCGGGGGCAGCGTCCGGATGGCGTCGGCAATCGCCCAGCTCTGCAGCGCCTGCTCGATCCCGTCCTCGCCCTGCGCCTGCTCGGCGGCTCGCTCCAGCGCCTCGCCGCCGGCCTCGGCCGGCCTGGCCTGCCGGGCCCGGTGGGCATCGATGACCAGGTGCCGGGCGACCGTACACAGCCATGCCCGGGCCGGGCCGCGTGCGGGCTCGAACGCGGCAGGGTGCTGCCACGCTCGCAGCAGCGTCTCCTGCACCACATCCTCCGCCCATTGCCAGTCTCCTGAGGTCAGTCGCAGCACGTAGTGGAACAGGGGCCGTGCGTGCTCCGCATACAGAGTGCGCAGCAGTTCCTCGTCCGCGGTCGAAAGGGTCCCTTTACCAGAGACACGGTGCAGGGACCGATCCGGATCGGTCCGGGGACCACGTTTTCGGGAACTCCAGGGCATAAGCCGATCATTACGCATACGGGCTGCTTTGTCCTGTAACGCACAGTCTAGTCTGGGTGGCGGGCTGTGAGTGCCGCAGGCCGGCACTCTGCCCGGATCTCACGACACGGCCGAGACCATGCGCGGGGAGCACCCGCAGGAGGCGGTCGAGCTGCGGCGGCCAGCAAGAAGTCTCACAAAAAATGCCCATCCGTCGAACCGTCGGGCCCCTGCCGTCCGTGGAGCCGGACATGAGTGGACTTACGCGGCAATTCCTCATCTATTCCTCAAGGAAGGACGGGTCAGAGGTGAACGAAATGCATCACGCCTGCGTGCTCCTGGCGCCGGGCACACGCGCCCCGGCCCTGCGCGTCGAAGTCGGCTCCTCTGTGCGGTCCCGGCCCCTGCCGCTCTGCGGAGCGCTCGACGCGTACGGCGATCGAGGGCTCTGCGCGACCACCGGAGCAGAACTGTCCCGCCCAGCGAACGCACCACCCGCATGGGCATCGTCGACCTGCGATGCGTCTCACGCGGCCGCCGGATGGGGAACTGCCTTGTGTAGCCCCCCACTTCGCAGCGCAAACGCGGATGCGCAGCGCGGGGCACGTCGAGGCGAGCGGCCGGGGCCAGGCAGCACCAGCCCGCGTTCGCACGGTCCCTCAGATGCACTCGGCCATGAGCACGGCCTCCGCCGCACATGGCTGCGGTGGCTTGTGCCCAGTCGGTGCAGCCCCCTCTCCGCCTGATCAGTGAGGAACGGACATATGTACCTGAACCTGCGCACACCATGTCGGCGATCACGCGCCGCGGCCGGGCTGGCCGTCGCCACCGCCGTCGCGGTGGGGCTCCTCAGCGCGTGCGGCCATTCGTCGCATTCCTCGTCCACCGGAGCCGGTGCCGGCACGCCCGGTCCGGGCCAGCACCAGCTGGCCGGGATGTCCGGCGCCGCAGGGCCGGGGAACACGGCGGGTTCCGCCCACGGCGCCTCGCCCACGCCCGGCATGAGCATGCCCATGAGCCCCCCGAGCGCGGGGACGCCGACGGCGCCGGTGACCGGGAAGGCCGTGGCGATCAAGAACTTCGCATTCTCCCCGGCCACGCTGAAGGTCAAAGCGGGCACGACGGTGACCTGGACCAATCAGGACACCGACGCCCACACCGTCACCAGCGCCGGATCGGGAGGCCCGCTGCACTCGGCCGCCCTGAACACGCACGCCACCTACCGCTACACGTTCACCAAGCCCGGCACCTACGCCTACTTCTGCACCATCCACCCGTTCATGACCGCCACCGTGGAGGTGACCCAATGACCGCATACCACAACAGTCACGAGGCAGCACCGGTCGGCGATGACGCTCAGCCCGACCCGGCCCCGGGGCACGGTATGAGCCGACGCCAACTACTCCGACATGCAGGGTGGTTCGGAGGAGCCGTGGTGCTGACCGTGGCCAGTGGAGAGGTGATCAGCCACATCGCCGACTCCCGGGACACCCACGCCGGGGCCGCCGGGGCCGTCGAGGCCGCCGCAACGGGAAGCGGCGCACTGCGGTTCGTGCAGGTCTCCGACAGCCACATCGGGTTCCAGGGCCCGGCGAACACGGACGTGGCCGGCTCCTTCACCGAAGCCATCAACCAGGTCAACTCGCTCGGATTCAGACCTGACTTCGTCATGCACAGCGGCGATCTGACCCACCTGTCCACGGCCGGACAGTTCGACCAGGTCAAGCAGATGATGACCAGTATGAGGACAGACCGTGTCCTCACCGTACCCGGCGAGCACGACTCCATCGGCGACGCAGGCCGCGCCTACCGGCAGACCTTCGGCAGGGGCACGCTCGGCGACGGCTGGTACAGCTTCGACACCCACGGCGTGCACTTCATCGCCCTGGTCAACACCCTGAGTCTGGAGAAGCTCGGCCACCTCGGCAACGAGCAGGTCGATTTCGTCCGCAAGGATCTCGCGGGACTGTCGTCGGACACCCCCGTCGTGGTCTTCAGCCACATCCCGCTGTTCGCCATGTACCCCCAGTGGGGCTGGAGTACGGACGACGCGTTGAAGGTCATCGCACTGCTGCGCCGCTTCTCCTCCGTCACCTGTCTCAACGGACACGTCCATCAGTTGTTCAGCAAGACGGAGGGCAATATCACCTTCCACTCCGCCACCACCACCGCCTACCCCCTGCCCAAACCGGGCCGCGCCCCGGCCCCCACCCCGCAGGTCGTCCCCGCCCGGCAGCTCAAAGACGCACTGGGCATCCGCAGCGTCGGCTACCGCCAGGGCGATCGCGAACTGGCCATCAAGGATCAGAGGCTGGCATGAACAGCCAAGGGCTCCTCGCCCTCACCCTGCGGTCGGCGACCGCCGCCACCCTCGCCACCGGCGGATACATCCACGCCCGGCTCTACGTCGACGAGTACCGCTTCGTCAACATCATCGGCCCCCTGTTCCTGCTCCAGGCGAGCGCCTCCTTCGCCCTCGGCGCCCTCCTGCTGATGGGGACGCCACCCCTCCTGCTGAGAACCGCCGTGGCGGGCGTCGCGCTCGGCGCCCTCGGCGGCTTCACCGCTTCGCGCACCGTTGGCGTGTTCGGATTCACCGAGCACGGTCTGCAGCCCGCGCCACAAGCCGTTCTCAGCCTCTTCGCCGAAACCGGCACGCTGATGCTCCTCGCGATCTGGCAGATAACCGTGACCAGACAACACCGCGCTGTCCGTCCGCCCATCAGGACACCCACCTGGAACCGGCCCAGCACCCGCACACCACCCAACTGAACGACCAGCGGGAAGCCGCCGACAGCGCAGGCGCACGCCCTGCCGCTCCAACAGGCAGACGGGCGGTCCCTCCATGCGCGACCCGCCGCAGCGCCTGCGACATCGGCTTCGCCGCCGAACACACCAAGGAGTTTCTCCATGCACCGGGAACCGCACCCAGGAATCGCCGGGTTGAGCCCACACCTCCGCGAACTGAGGGATGCCGTGCGCGCCCTGCTCGGCCTGGACGACGACACCGCTGTCATAATCCGCCAACTGACCTGCACCGGACCCGGCTGCCCACAGCTGAAAACCGTCGTCGCGGTGCTGTCCATGGACGGCGAGGCGCAGCGCTGGACACTGGACCACCCCGCCGGCCAAGTCACCGATGACGACCTACGGGCCACCCTGCTCCGCCCCCGCCCGAGCTGACCGGAACCGGTGGTCGAGAACGGGTCAGCAGCAGGGCGGCGAGGCCCGCCAGGACCAGTACGAGGCCGAGGGTGTGCAGTCCGTGGTCGCTCGCGCCGTCACGGAAGACGATGCCGCCGATCACGGCGGAGCTGATGGTTCCGAGGTACCAGAAGGTCCGGAACAGCCCGGAGGCGGTGCCGATCTGGTCGGGCGGGGCAGACGGCGGTCTGGTTTCCGACCGTGGTGGCGGCCGATGTGACGCCGAAGACCAGGGACAACAGCACGATCGCTGGACTGCGGGAGGTGAGCAGCATGACGCAGCGAGTCGAGCAGCATGGTCAGTGCCGAGGCGATCAACGGTCCGCGCACCAGGTTGCGGCTCGCCAGCGGGCGAAAGAGCAGTTCGGAGACAGGGATACGGCAACAGTCCCTGCCGTTCCTACCAGCGGCTCCGGGGTATCCGGCACACCATCCCGGAGAAGACGCGGGCCCGGGCCTTGGCCACCCGCCGCCACAAGCGCGGCTACGTCTTCCTCGGCACCGCCACGGTGGCGCCCCTCGGCATCTGACTCCGCACATGATCGGCCGGACAGGTCCTAGCCGCCGCGTACCGCCAGCGCGAGGAACCGGGCGTCCTCGTCCACGTACGAGGCCATGTGCCAGCCCGAACCGGCCAGCAGCGGGCCGAGGTTGTGCTCCGCGCGCAGGTCGTCGGGGGTGATCTGCCGTCCCTGGCGCGCCGCCAGAGCGGCTCGGCCGATGGGGTGGAACAGGGCGAGCGTGCCGCCTGGGCGGACCACGCGGGCCAGCTCCCGTAGATTCTGGGCGGGCCGGGGCAGGTGAGCGATCAGACCCGCGGCGAACACGGCGTCGAGAGACTGCGAGCGCACCGGCAGCGCGGCGACGTCGGCGAGCAGCAAGCGCCCCTCGCGGTGCCGGCCGGCCCGCACGGCGGCCTGGAGCATCGCCGGGGTCAGGTCCATCCCGAGAACCGCGCCCGAGGGCCCCACGGCCGCGCGCAGCGGCAGCAGGGCGCGCCCAGTGCCGCAGCCCGCGTCGAGCACCCGGTCACCCGCGCGCAGCCCCAATTTGCCTACCGCGGCCGCGTACGCGGGATCGTCGTCCGGGAACTTGCTGTCCCAGTCGGCCGCTCGCGCGGTGAAGAACTTCTGGACGTGCGTGTGGTCGTCGTTCATGTTCCGCATGTTCCCTCACCGTCACGGAGGACGAACCAGCGCGCACGTTCGAGCGGGACGCGATCGTTCCGGCACATCTCCGGGTCATATTGGAACACCTTTCGAAATGCGCCCCCTTTGTGCTCCCGTGCCACCTAGCGTCCCTTGGCCATGGGACACCTGGACCACGCCACCTTCGGCTGGCTGACCCCCGTGCTGTCGTACGTCATGGCCTGCATAGGCGCCGCACTGGGGCTGCGCTGCACCGTCCGCGCGCTCGGCAGCACCGGCCGCTCGCGCCGCAATTGGCTCCTCACCGCGGCCTCCGCGATCGGCACCGGCATCTGGACCATGCACTTCGTGGCCATGCTCGGCTTCGGCGTCAGCGGCACCAGCATCCGCTACGACGTGCCGCTGACCATCCTCAGTTTGCTCGTCGCCGTGATCATGGTCACCGTCGGCGTCTTCGCCGTCGGCTACAGCCGCGACCGCAACCGAGCACTTCTGCTGGGCGGGCTCACCACCGGCCTCGGCGTCGCCAGCATGCACTACCTCGGCATGGCGGCCGTCCGGCTGCACGGCGACGTGCACTACGACCCGATGCTCGTCGGGCTCTCCGTGCTCATCGCCGTGGCCGCCGCGACCGCAGCACTGTGGGCTGCGCTCAACATCAAGTCACCCGTCGCGGTCACCGTCGCCTCCCTGGTCATGGGGGCCGCCGTCAGCAGCATGCACTACACCGGGATGTTCGCGGTCAGCGTGCACGTCACGCCCGCCGGCACCCCCCTGCCCGGGGCCACGGCGATGCAGTTCATCTTCCCCCTCGCCGTCGGCCTCGGGTCCTATCTGTTCCTCACCTCGGCCTTCGTCGCGCTCTCGCCCACGGCCGGGGAGCGCGAAGCGTCCGCCTCGGCCCAGGCGCCCGTCACGAGCGCCGCGCGCTGACCGCGCCCCCGCGGCGCCCCGACCCACTCCCGAGCGAGGAGGCCATGCGTACACCCCGTAGGACCCCCACAGCAGGCCCGGAGACACCGTCCACGCGGCCACCACGCGGCCGCCGCGCGCACGCCGGACCACCCGCCGACGAACCGGTCGACGACGTCCTCGGCACCGCGGCCGACAAGGCGCCCGCGCCCACCGGAAGCTGGCGGATCCGCCCCCGGACCGTGCGGGCCAAGGTCGTCTGCCCGCTCATGGTGCCGGTGATGTCCCTGCTCGCCCTGTGGGCGTACGCCACGGTCACCACCGCACAGGACGTCTCCCGGCTGCGCCAGTCCCAGCGCGTCGACGCCGCGTTGCGGACCCCGGTCGCCGTCGCCGTGACAGCGCTCCAGGCCGAGCGCGCCGCAGCCGTCCGGTACGCGACCGATCCCACCGCCGAACAGGCCGGCGACCTCAAGAGCCTTGGCGCCCGTACTGACCAGGCCGTGGCCGAGCTGCGGCTCGGCAAGGGCAGCACCGTCGCCGACAGCGAGGAACTGCCCTCCGGCGTCGCCCAGCGCCTCCAGGCCTTCGTCACCGGCGCCCAACAACTGCGCACGCTGCGGACGGCGGTGCGGAACCGCGGCGCCGGCTGGGACGAGACCTACGGGCGGTACACGCAGACCATCGCCATGGCCTTCGCCGTGGACGGCGCCCTCACCGGCGTCCAGGCCGACGACATGGGCGCCGACGCGCGCGTGCTGCTCGAATTCGCCCGCGCGGGCGAGGCGTTGGCCCAGGAGGACACGCTCCTCGCCGGCGCCCGGCTGGCCGGCGGCCTCGACGGCGAGCGACTGCGGCTGTTCACCGGCGCCGTCGACACCCGACGTGTCCTCACCGACGCGGCAGTCGCCGACCTGCCCGGGACACAGCGCACCGCCTGGCGCCGGCTCGCCGACGGCGACGACTACACCGCACTGGGCACCGCCGAGGACGAAATCCTCGCGAGCTCACCCGGAGCCAAGGCGGTCGGCGCGGCCCCGGAAGCGACCTGGAACACCGCTCACGCGCGCGTGCAGGACGGTATGCGGACCATTGGGACCGGCACGGCACACACGGTCGCGGGCCGGGCCGATCCGTTCGCACGCGGTCTGCTGACCCCCGCAGGAGCCGCAGTCCTCTTCGGGCTCCTCGCCGTGGCCGCCTCGCTCGTCATCTCCGTACGCATCGGACGCGGCCTCGTGGTCGAGCTGGAGAGCCTGCGCAACAGCGCTCTGGAGATCGCCCGGCACAAGCTCCCCGAGGCGATGCGCAGACTGCGGGCCGGCGAGGAGATCGACATCCGCGCGGAGGCGCCCCCGGGGCCGCCCGCGGAGGACGAGACCGGACAGGTCGCGGAGGCCCTCGGCACCGTGCACCGCGCCGCCCTGCGCGCCGCCGTGGAACGCGCCGAACTCGCCAGCGGCATCTCGGGCGTGTTCGTCAACCTCGCCCGCCGCAGCCAGGTCCTGGTCCACCGCCAGCTGAGTTTGCTGGACAGCATGGAACGCCGCTCCGACGACCCCAACGAACTGAGCGACCTCTTCCGCCTCGACCACCTCACCACCCGCATGCGCCGCCACGCCGAGAGCCTGATCATCCTCTCCGGGGCGGCCCCCGGCCGGGCCTGGCGTATGCCGGTCTCCCTGACCAACGTCGTACGGGCCGCCGTATCCGAAGTCGAGGACTACGCGCGCGTGGAGGTACGCCAGCTCCCCGAGGCAGCCGTCATCGGCGCGGCCGTGGCCGACCTCACCCATCTGCTCGCCGAGGTCGTGGAGAACGCCGCCCAGTTCTCGCCGCCCCACACGCGCGTGCGCGTCACCGGGGAACCCGTCGGGAACGGCTATGCCCTGGAGGTCGAGGACCGCGGACTCGGCATGGGCCAGGAGACTCTCGCTGAGGCCAACCGGCGCATCGAGCAGTCCGAGGCCCTCGATCTGTTCGACAGCGACCGGCTCGGCCTCTTCGTCGTCAGCCGACTCGCGGCCCGCCACGGCATCAAGGTGAACCTGCGTACCTCCCCCTACGGCGGTACCACCGCGGTGGTCCTGCTGCCGAAGGCCCTGCTGCACGGTGGTGTGGCGGAACGTGCCGGCCGTCCGGCTGCCGGCACCGAACAGGCACCGGAACGCGAGTACGCGCGCGTGCCCGGCGCCCTTCCGCAGGCCGCCCCCGCCGGACGGCCCGCTCTCGCCACCACCGCCCACCCCTCCCCGCACCCGGCGCCCGAGCCACCGCCCCCCGGAGTCACGACCTTGAGGCCGCACCGCCCACCGCCCGACTCCCCGTCCTGCGACGACGACCTCCCACGCCGGGTGCGGCAGGCGAGCCTCGCCCCCCAACTGCGCGAGCCACGCACCGAGGAGCCCGCGCCCGCCCCACGACAGGACGAGCGCACCCCGGAACTCGTCCGCGACCGCATGACGGCCTACCGCGACGGCTGGGCGCGCGGCGGCGGCAGGCAGCCCGGCCGCGGAGCCACCCCGGAACCCGAAGAGGGCACCGACAGCACCGAAGGAGACCGTGCATGATCCAGGACCCGAGCATGAGGGCTGACCGGTACTCCGGCGAACTCGACTGGCTGCTGGACGACCTGGTGCTGCGCGTCGACGAAGTACGGCATGCCGTGGTGCTGTCCAACGACGGCCTCGCCGTCGGCGCCTCCACCGGCCTCAGACGCGAGGACGCCGAGCACCTCGCCGCCGTCGCCTCCGGCTTCAACAGCCTCGCCAAGGGAACGGGACGGCACTTCGGAGCGGGCGGGGTGCGCCAGACCATGGTCGAGATGGACGATGCCTTCCTCTTCGTTGCCGCCGCCGGTGAGGGCTCCTGCCTCGCCGTGCTCACCGACGTCACCGCCGACATCGGCCTGGTCGCCTACGAGATGGCACGCCTGGTCAAGCGCGTCGGCGAGCACCTCTACACTGCGCCCCGCGTCGCCACCCGGCCGCCCGCCGCCGGATGAGCCGGAAGTGTCACCGATGACCGAGTACACGACCGGCGCCCCGCGCGAGCCGGGCAGCCAGTGGTACGACGGAGAGGCCGGGCCCCTCGTCCGCCCCTACGCCATGACCGGCGGCCGCACCAAACCCGGCCCCTCCGGAGTGCGGTTCGACCTGATCGCCCTGGTCACACTCGACCCGGGCGCGCCCGGCGTCGACGACGACACCGCGCTCGGCCCGGAACACCGGGCGCTGATCGACCTGTGCCGGGTGGAGACGCAGTCCGTCGCCGAGCTCGCCGCCGGCGCCGATCTCCCCGTGGGCGTGGTCCGGGTGCTCCTGGGCGACCTGCTGGAACTGGGCTGCGTCACCGTGAGCCGCCCGGTGCCACCGGCCCAACTTCCCGACGAACGGATTCTGCGCGAGGTCATCGCGGGATTGCGTGCACTGTAGATGAGCATCCGCAACCCCGCGCACCGTTCGGAGCAGACGCGATCCGGTCCAACCGCCCACGACCGGAACGCAGTTGTCATGATGCTGGCTTCACGTCCTGAGCTCAAAGAGCGAACCCGGCGCACCGGGCGCACCGAGCGAACCCACCCCACCGAGCGGTGTCGCGCGCACCCCGCGTCACGGACCCCCGACCATCCCGCACATGTCCACCGCAGCCGGCCCTCCCGAGAGAAGTGATCATGGTCTCCGAGTACTCCGAGCCCGCCGCTGACGACACGTCGGCCATGGCGCTCAAGATATTGGTCGCCGGCGGCTTCGGTGTCGGAAAGACGACCCTGGTCGGCGCCGTCAGCGAGATCCGGCCGCTGCGCACCGAGGAAATGCTCAGCGAAGCGGGCCAGTCGGTGGACGACACGGACGGCGTGGACCAGAAGGTCACCACCACCGTCGCCATGGACTTCGGCCGCATCACCATTCGCTCCGGGCTCTCCCTGTACCTGTTCGGCACTCCGGGCCAGGACCGCTTCTGGTTCCTCTGGGACGAGCTGTCGCAAGGAGCCCTCGGGGCCGTCGTCCTCGCCGACACCCGCCGCCTGGAGGACTGCTTCCCGGCGGTCGACTACTTCGAGCACCGGCACATCCCGTTCGTCGTCGCCGTCAACTGCTTCGTCGGCACCCGGTCCTACGGCGCGCACGACGTCTCCCGCGCCCTGGACCTGGACCAGGGCACACCGGTAGTGCTGTGCGACGCCCGTGACCGGGACTCCGGCAAGGAGGTGCTGATCCGGCTCGTTGAGTACGCCGGGCGGATGCACACCGCCCGGCTCCTCGACTCGGTGGGCTGAGCCTCAGGCCGTGAGGTCCTTGAGCGCCACCACTTTCTCCACGGTGACCCTCACGAGCAGCTCGCCCGGGACGCCGTTGCGGGCGCCGAACTCCTCCGCGCGCTCCTCTCCCACGTAACGGGCCGCGATCCGGGTGGCCGAGTCACGCAACTCACCCAGTTCCTCGGACAGCCGGGCGCGCCCGCTCAGCACCACGAAATGGAACGGGGGCCGGTCGTCGTCCACGCAGAAGGCGACACGCCCGTCGCGGGCGAGATTGCGCCCCTTCACGGTTTCCTTGCCGGTGTTGAAGATCAGGTCGTCCCCGTCCAACAGGAACCAGACGGGAGCCACGTGCGGGCTGCCGTCGGCGTTGACGGTGGACAGCTTGCCGGTGCGGGTGCCGTGCGAGACGAACGCCCGCCATTCCTCGTCGGTCATCTTCTGGGCCATGCCTCCATCCTCCTTGCCCGGACGGCGGTGGTGGGGAAGGCTGGCGGGGAGATCCTCCAGCCAGGGGGAGACGGCACACGGGGAGACGTTACGACATGGTGCAGAACCAGGGACTCGGCTGGCTGCTCGACGACCTGACCGAGCGCGTGGAGCACGTACGGCATGCGCTGGTCCTCTCGAACGACGGCCTGGTCACAGGAGCGAGCACGGGCCTTCGCCGGGAGGACGCGGAGCATCTGGCCGCCGTCGCCTCCGGGCTGCACAGCCTCGCCAAGGGCTCCGGACGCCACTTCGGCGCGGGCCAGGTCCGTCAGACGATGATCGAGTACGACGACGCGGTGCTGTTCGTCACCGCTGCCGGAACCGGCAGCTGCTTGTGCGTGCTCAGCGGCGCGGAGGCGGACATCGGCCAGATCGCCTACGAGATGACCCTGCTCGTCAACCGGGTCGGCGAACACCTCGGCGTGGACGCCCGGCAAGCGGAGCGTTCCTCCGTGGTGGACCTCTGACCTGCGGATTCACCATCTGTGGCGGAGTTGTCCACAGGGCCGCCACGAGATTCGCCGAAGCGGCTACGGTCTTTTTCACGGCGAGCGCAACCGGCGCCAGCCACCCGCTCCACGGGGGAGAACGACCATGTCCGGCACCACGATCGCCCGACCCCACCCGCTCACCAGCACGTTCAGCCGCGCCGCCCGTGAACTGGGCCTCAGGCGAGGCGAGTTCGACCTCGCGGTGCATCTTGGACGGATCCGCACAGTACCTGACGAAGGCGGCGGAGGCCGCCGTGTCCTCCGGACCGAGATCGAGCGGCTCCAGGCCTGGGCCGAAACCCTCCGCGAGAGTGTGCGAGTCGTCGGTACGACCGAGGGTGCTGCCCTGATGGAGATTCCGGCGGGCAGGTTCACCCGTTTCGCGAAACTCGGCCTGGTGACTCCCGTGAACTGGTACCCGAACCGCTATCGGGCCGTGGTCTGGCTCTATCTGGCGGAGGAGCTACGGCAGTTCGCGGCCGACGAGAAGAACGCACGGCTGCTCACCGGCCGCACGCCCGAGGAGTTGCGTGACCGTCTGAGGGCGGGAGCGGACCAGCGGGCCCGCAACTGGCGCGGACGCCACTGCGGTTTCCTGCTGAGGAAGGCGGACGGGCCGTGGGAGCGGGCCGGGGTGGTGGCCGGCTTCCTGGACCCCGGCGAGATCGACGACGTTGTGACAGACCCTCATGAGCGTGCGTATGTGAAGGCCTTCCGGCCGGCCCCGCCCGCTCACGGCACCCCGGGCTCGCCGACCGCGCTGCTCGCCGAAGAACTGATGACGGCGGACGAGCCGCACGAGATCGACTGGTTCCGGAACGACCTGGCACGGGCCGTGGCGGAGGCCCGCACGCTTCACCTTGCGCCCCACCCTGGCAAGCAACCGCACCACTGTGCCAAGCAGCCGCCCCGCCCTGCCCCGCATCCGCAGCACCCGGCACCGGCGCGACCGAGCCCCGCGCGCGGCCTGCGCGGCTGGCTGCGTGGCAGAAGCCCCCGTCCCGCCCACTGAAGAACTCCGGGCCTCGCCCACTGAAGAACCAGGACTACGGGTCAGAGGCTCTGCTGTACTACAGGGCCCTGAACAGCCCCTCCTGGACGACCGACACCAGCAGCCGCCCCTCCAGGTCGTAGACCTGCCCGCGGGCCAGGCCCAGGCCACCCGTGGCGATGGGGGACTCCTGCTCGTACAGGAACCACTCATCCGCCCGGAACGGCCGGTGGAACCACATGGCGTGGTCCAGCGAAGCCATGTCGAAGTTCCGCGGTCCCCACAGGGGCTCGACGGGGACCCGCACCGCGTCCAGGAGGGTCATGTCGCTGGCGTAGGTCAGCGCGCAGGTGTGCACCAGCGGATCGTCACCCAGCGGACCGACCGCGCGCATCCACACCGCGCTGCGCGGCTCGGCGCCCGCTATCTCCTCGGGATGCCAGCGCAGCCGGTCGACATAACGGATGTCGAAGGGCTGGCGGCGCGCCATCCGTTCCAACTGCTCCGGCAGCACGCCCAGATGCTTGCGGATCTCCTCGGCGAGTGTCGGCAGCGACTCCGGGTGCGGCACCTCGCGGGCCGGCGGCAGCTGGTGCTCGAAAGGCCCCATCTCAGGCTTGTGAAAGGAGGCGGTCAGATTGAAGATCGTGCGGCCCTGCTGCACGGCGGTGACCCGGCGCGTGGTGAACGACCGCCCGTCCCGGATCCGCTCGACCTGGTACACGATCGGCACGCCAGGGCGGCCCGGGCGCAGGAAGTACGCGTGCAGCGAGTGCACCGGACGGTCGCCCTCCGTGGTGCGGCCGGCGGCGACCAGCGCCTGGCCCGCCACCTGGCCGCCGAAGACCCGCTGGAGGGACTCCTGCGGGCTGCGGCCACGGAAGATGTTGACCTCGATCTGCTCCAGGTCGAGCAGGTCGACCAGTCTCTCGGCCGGGTTCGTCATGGGTGGGGTTCTCCTGTGGTCAGAGCTGGCCGACATCGGTGACGCGGACGACCGCGCGGCCCTCGGCGTCGGAGGCCGTCAGATCGACCTCCGCGCTGATACCCCAGTCGTGGTCGTCGTTCGGGTCGTCGAAGATCTGCCGGACGCGCCACAACCCGTTCTGCGGCTCCTCCTGGATCACGAGCAGCTTGGGACCACGGGCGTCGGGGCCGGTGCCCAGGTCCTCGTACTCGTCCCAGTACTTGTCCATCGCCTCGCCCCAGGCCTCGGCGTCCCAGCCGGACTCCGCGTCCATCTCGCCCAGTTCGTCGACCTGGTCGAGGGCGGCCAGCTCCACCCGGCGGAACATCGCGTTGCGGACCAGGACCCGGAAGGCGCGCGCGTTGGCGGTGACCGGCTTGACCTCGTCGGCCTTCTCCTGAGCCTCCTCGGCGGTCATCTCCTCCGGGTTGGCGAGCTGCTCCCACTCGTCCAGCAGACTGGAGTCGACCTGGCGGACCATCTCGCCCAGCCACTCGATCAGGTCCTGCAGATCCTCGGACTTGAGATCGTCGGGGATGTTGTGGTCCAGCGTCTTGTACGCGCTCGCCAGGTAGCGCAGCACGATGCCCTCGGTGCGGGCCAGCTCGTAGAAGGACACCAACTCCGTGAAGGACATCGCCCGTTCGTACATGTCCCGGATCACCGACTTCGGCGACAGCGGATGGTCGCCGACCCAGGGGTGGCTCTTGCGGTAGGTGTCGTACGCGTGGAAGAGCAGCTCTTCCATGGGCTTCGGGTAGGTGACGTCCTGAAGGCGCTCCATGCGCTCCTCGTACTCGACGCCGTCCGCCTTCATCGCGGCCACGGCCTCACCGCGCGCCTTGTTCTGCTGGGCGACGAGGATCTGGCGCGGGTCGTCCAGGGTGGACTCGACGACGGACACCATGTCGAGAGCGTACGACGGCGACTCGGGGTCGAGGAGTTCGAACGCGGCAAGGGCGAACGTGGACAGCGGCTGGTTGAGCGCGAAGTCCTGCTGGAGGTCGACCGTGAGGCGGACGATACGGCCGGTGGCGTCCGGCTCGTCGAGCTTCTCGACGATGCCGCCGTCGAGGAGCGAGCGGTAGATGGCGATCGCCCGGCGGATGTGCCGCAGTTGCTGCTTGCGCGGCTCGTGGTTGTCCTCCAGGAGATGGCGCATCGCCTTGAAGGCGTTGCCCGGGCGGGCGATCACCGACAGCAGCATCGTGTGCGTCACCCGGAAACGCGACGTCAGCGGCTCGGGCTCGGACGCGATCAGCTTCTCGAACGTGTTCTCCGTCCAGCCGACAAAGCCCTCCGGCGCCTTCTTGCGCACCACCTTGCGCCGCTTCTTCGGGTCGTCGCCCGCCTTCGCGAGCGCCTTCTCGTTCTCGATGACGTGCTCGGGCGCCTGCGCGACCACCAGCCCGGCCGTGTCGAAGCCGGCCCGGCCCGCCCGCCCGGCGATCTGGTGGAACTCACGGGCACGCAGGGTGCGCACCCGGTTGCCGTCGTACTTGGTGAGGGCGGTGAACAGGACCGTGCGGATGGGCACGTTGACGCCCACGCCCAGGGTGTCGGTGCCGCAGATGACCTTCAGCAGACCGGCCTGCGCCAGCTTCTCCACCAGGCGCCGGTACTTGGGGAGCATGCCGGCGTGATGGACGCCGATGCCGTGCCGGACGTACCGGGAGAGGTTGCGGCCGAACTTGGTGGTGAAGCGGAAGTTGCCGATCAGCTCGGCGATCTGCTCCTTCTCCTCCTTCGAGCACATGTTGATGCTCATGAGCGCCTGCGCCCGCTCCACCGCCTGCGCCTGGGTGAAGTGCACGATGTACACCGGCGCCTGCTTGCTCTCCAGCAGTTCGGTGAGCGTCTCGGTGAGCGGGGTGAGCTTGTACTCGTAGGACAGCGGCACGGGGCGGGTCGCCGAGCGGACCACCGACGTGGGGCGGCCGGTGCGGCGGGCGAGGTCCTCCTCGAAGAAGGAGACGTCGCCGAGGGTGGCGGACATCAGGATGAACTGGGCCTGCGGCAGTTCGAGGAGCGGGATCTGCCAGGCCCAGCCACGGTCGCCCTCGGCGTAGAAGTGGAACTCGTCCATGACGACCTGGCCGACGTCCGCCCGCTTGCCGTCGCGCAGGGCGATGGAGGCGAGCACCTCGGCGGTGCAGCAGATGACGGGTGCGTCGGAGTTCACGGAGGCGTCGCCGGTGAGCATGCCGACGTTCTCGGTGCCGAAGAGCTTGCACAGCTCGAAGAACTTCTCCGACACCAGCGCCTTGATCGGCGCCGTGTAGAAGGTGACCTCATCCCGGGCCAGCGCGGCGAAGTGCGCACCGGCGGCGATCATGCTCTTGCCGGAGCCGGTCGGCGTCGACACGATCACGTTCGCCCCGGAGACCGCCTCGATCAGCGCCTCCTCCTGGTGGGGGTAGAGCGTGAGACCGCGCTCCTGGGCCCACGACTCGAAGGCTTCGTACAGGGTGTCGGGGTCGGCGGTCGGCGGCAGGCGATCGATGAGGGTCACGCACCCATCTTGCCTGGCCCACCCCCCAAGGGGGGAATCGGCTGCGAGCCCGAAGATCACGACCCCTATGCTGTGTCGCCGACGGAGCGTCATCGCACCCGGTCAACTGGACAGCGGCATACGAGGAATGGGGCGGATAGCGGCCATGATGGGACCAGCACACTCACTGTCGGGAGCCGCCGCCTGGCTCGGCGTCGGAGCCGCGGCTGCCGCGGCCGGGCATGGGATGCCCTGGCCGGTGCTACTGGTCGGGGCACTGATCTGCGCCGGCGCCGCACTCGCCCCCGACCTCGACCACAAGGCCGCCACCATCTCGCGCGCCTTCGGACCGCTGTCGCGCGGGCTCTGCGAGATCGTCGACAAGCTCTCCTACGCCGTCTACAAGACGACCCGGAAGCCGGGCGACCCGCGCCGCTCCGGCGGGCACCGCACGCTGACGCACACCTGGGTGTGGGCGGCGCTGATCGGCGCGGGCTGCTCGGCCGCGGCGATCCTCGGCGGCCGCTGGGCGGTGCTGGCGATCCTCTTCGCGCACATGGTGCTGGCGATCGAAGGCCTGCTGTGGCGTGCGGCCCGCGGCTCCAGCAGCGACGTGCTGGTGTGGCTGCTCGCGGCGACCAGCGCCTGGATCCTGGCGGGCACCCTGGACAAGCCGGGCAACGGCTCGGACTGGCTGTTCACCCAGCCCGGCCAGGAGTACCTGTGGCTGGGGCTGCCGGTGGTGCTGGGGGCGCTGGTGCACGACATCGGGGACGCGCTGACCGTCTCCGGCTGCCCGATACTGTGGCCCATCCCGATCGGCCGCAAGCGCTGGTACCCGCTGGGCCCGCCGAAGATGATGCGGTTCCGCGCGGGCAGCTGGGTCGAGCTGAAGGTGCTGATGCCCGTGTTCATGGTGCTGGGCGGCATAGGCTGCGCGGCCGCCCTGAACGTGATCTGACCGGAGGGTCAGCCGGCCTTCCCGGAGCCGCTCCCGTAGCGCCGCTCGAACGCGGCGACGCGGCCCTCGGAGTCCACCGTGCGGGCCTTTCCGGTGTAGAAGGGGTGGCTCTCGGAGGAGATCTCCACGTCGACCACCGGGTAGGTCTGGCCGTCGTCCCATTCGATGGTCTGGTCGCTGGTCGCGGTGGACCGGGTCAGGAAGGCGTACC
Organism: Streptomyces sp. NPDC005866; assembly: GCF_040629895.1. NCBI lineage: Bacteria > Bacillati > Actinomycetota > Actinomycetes > Kitasatosporales > Streptomycetaceae > Streptomyces > Streptomyces sp. NPDC005866. The sequence continues at coordinate 210,024 of NZ_JBEXWP010000010.1, read as the reverse complement.
CGGCGGCGCGGTCGCGGAAGACCACGGGGTGGTAGTCGGGGTGCTTGTCCTGCTGCATGGCGACTCCTCGGACAGGGCGGTCGGGGCGGTCGGGCAGTGGGGTCCGGCGTCAGCCTTAGCCGGTGTCCTCATCGACGATGTGCATCGCGGCCTCCTCGGCGGAGGCCCCGGCGCCGTCGATGCCGACGTCGGTGGCGACGAGACCGTTCTCGTCGTCCTCGTGCGCCCCCTCGTCGGGTGCCACGAGGCGGCCGGAGCGCAGATCGCCGACCTCGTTGTCCAGGAGTTCGCCGTCGCTGCCCTGGCAGTCGCCGATGCCGTCGCCGTCGGGGCCGGCCGGATCGGGCAGCTCCTCGGCGAGCCGCTGGTCCAGGGTCTCGCCCCGGTGGCCCTCCGCCGCGGTCACCCCGGTGTGCTCAACGGCCCACGGCCGCTCGGGCGGGGACCAGCCCCGGTCCAGGGGATCGCTGACGCCGTCGGACTCGAGCGTGTCCTCCACGTCGAGCAGTCCGGTGTCCTCGCGGATCTCGGATCCGTCGGGCTGGTAGACGTCGTCCCCCCATCCGTCGGCGGTGGTCACGGCTACCTCCAGGGAGTGAGGCGACGGTCCGAGGGGCGGGCCGTCGGCACGCTCGGCACGGGCCTCGCTCGCCGCGAACCCTGTGGTTCCCGGCCGGTCCCCGAACCGGTGCCGCTATCCAGCCTTCCACCCCTGCTCGTCCCCGCGCAACGGCACGGTGCGCGACCTGCGCCGCGTACCCCGTGCCGCGGCCGGTCACCCGTGCCACGACCGCCACAGCGCCGCGTAGGCGCCGTCGGCCGCCACCAGCTCGTCGTGGCTGCCGAGCTCGCTGATCCGGCCTTTCTCGACCACGGCGATGACGTCCGCGTCATGGGCGGTGTGCAGCCGGTGCGCGATGGCGACCACGGTGCGGCCGTCGAGGACCCGGGCCAGGGACCGTTCCAGATGGCGGGCCGCGCGCGGGTCGAGCAACGAGGTCGCCTCGTCCAGGACGAGGGTGTGCGGGTCGGCCAGCACCAGCCGGGCCAGCGCGATCTGCTGGGCCTGCGCCGGTGTCAGCGTGAGTCCGCCGGAGCCCACCTCGGTGTCCAGGCCCTGCTCCAGGGCCCGCGCCCAGCCGTCCGCGTCGACCGCGCCCAGGGCCGCCCACAGTTCTGCGTCCTCGGCGCCGGTCCGGGCGAGCAGCAGGTTGTCGCGCAGGGAACCCACGAAGACGTGGTGCTCCTGGTTGACGAGGGCCACATGGGAGCGGACCCGTTCGGCGGTCATCCGGGACAGCTCCGCGCCGCCGAGGGTGATCCGGCCGTCGCGGGGCGCGTAGATCCCGGCGAGCAGCCGGCCCAGGGTGGACTTGCCCGCGCCCGACGGTCCGACCAGGGCGAGCCGGGTGCCGGGCGCGACCTCCAGGGAGACCTCGCGCAGCACGTCGACGCCCTGGAGGTAGCCGAAGCGGACCTCGTCCGCGCGCACCTTGCGGCCCTCGGGGGCCAGCGAGGCGTCACCGGCGTCCGGCTCGATGTCCCGGACGCCGACCAGCCGGGCCAGCGACACCTGGGCGACCTGGACCTCGTCGTACCAGCGCAGGATCAGGTTCACCGGCTCGACGAGCATCTGGGCGATGAGCGCGCCCGTCGTCAGCTGGCCGACGTCGAGCCGGCCGTTGAGGACGAAGGCGCCGCCGATCATGAGCACCGAGCCCAGCACGACGGTGTGGGTGGCGTTGACGGCCGGGAACAGCACCGACCGCAGCCACAGGGTGTAGCGCTCCCATGCCGTCCACTCCTTCACCCGGCGTTCGGACAGGGCGATGCGCCGGGTGCCGAGCCGGTGCGCCTCGATGGTGTGCCCGGCGTCCACGGACTCCGCGAGGGCCGCGGCCACCGACGCGTACCCGGCGGCCTCGGAGCGGTAGCCGGAGGGCGCCCGCCTGAAGTACCAGCGGCAGACGACCACCAGGATCGGCAGGGCGAGCAGCACGGTGGCGGCCAGCGGGGGCGCCGTGACCACGAGCCCGCCGAGCAGCAGCACGACCCACACGACGCCGATCGACAGCTGCGGTACGGCCTCCCGCATGGCGTTGGCGAGCCGGTCGATGTCGGTGGTGATCCGGGACAGCAGGTCGCCCGTGCCCGCCCGCTCCAGGACGCCCGGCGGCAGCCCGACGGACCGGACGAGGAAGTCCTCGCGCAGGTCGGCCAGCATCCGTTCGCCGAGCACGGCGCCCCGCAGCCGCACCTCGCGCACGAAGAGGGCCTGGACGCCGAGCGCGAGCACGAACAGGCCGATGGTCAGGCCCAGATGAAGTTCACGGGCACCGTCCGACACCCGCTCGACGAGTCCGCCGAGCAGGTACGGGCCGACCATGGAGGCGACCACGGCCACCGTGTTGACCATGACGAGGACGGAGAAGGCCCGGCGATGCCGGCGGAACAGTTCGGCCACGTAGGCGCGCACTGTCGAGGTGGCGCCGATGGGCAGCGTGGTGGCGGTCGTCGGGGCGGCCGGGTCGTACGCCGGTGGTGCGACGCCGATCATGCGCTTTCCTCGATCTCTTCCAGCGCGCCGGCTCGCAGCGCGGCCTCGTCGTTCACGGTGCCTCCGAGAGGGACCTCTTCCTTCATCGCGCCCCGCAGGACCGCTTCCGCGTCCGTCTCCCGGGTCACCACCGCCCGGTACCGGGGCTCGGTGCGCACCAGTTCGCGGTGCACGCCGACCGCCGCGACCGCGCCCTCGTGGACGAGGACGACCCGGTCGGCCCGGTCCAGCAGCAGGGGAGAGGAGGTGAACAACACGGTCGTACGGCCGGACCGCACCTCGCGGATCCCCTCCGCGATCCGCGCCTCGGTGTGCGAGTCGACGGCGGAGGTCGGCTCGTCCAGGACGAGCACCTCGGGGTCGGTGATCAGCGACCGGGCCAGCGCGAGCCGCTGGCGCTGCCCGCCCGACAGGGAACGCCCCCGCTCGGTGATCCGGGCGTCCAGCGGGTCGGTGACGTCCAACGAGCCCTGGACCAGGGCCTCCAGGACGTCCGAGCACTGGGCGGCGGACAGCGCGTCCTGGGCCCGTACGGCCCCTGACGCCGGCACGTCGAGCAGCTCGCGCAGCGAACCGGAGAGCAGCACCGGGTCCTTGTCCTGGACGAGCACCGCGGTGCGGGCGGTCTCCAGCGGCAGTTCGTCGAGCGGTACGCCGCCGAGCAGCACGGAGGTGGCGGCCTCGGCCGGGTGGCCGCCCAGCCGTTCGGCGAGGTGGCCGGCCGCGTCGGGGTCGCCGCAGACCACGGCGGTCAGCCGGCCCGCGGGCGCCAGCAGACCGGTGTCCGGGTCGTACAGGTCGCCGTCCGGCAGCGCGTCCGCGCGGGAGCCGCCGGTGTCGGTGGCCCGCTCCAGGGAGAGGACCCGGGCGGCCCGTTTCGCCGAGGGGCGCGAGAAGGAGTAGGCCATGGCGATCTCGGTGAAGTGCTGCAGCGGGTAGTTGAGGATCATGACCGAGCTGTAGACGGTGACCAGTTCGCCGACGGTGACTCGGCCCTGCCGGGCGAGGTGGACGCCGTACCAGACGACCGCGATCAGCAGCAGTCCGGGCACCAGCACCTGGATCGCGGCGATCAGGGACCACATCCGGGCGCTGCGTACGGCGGCCCGCCGCACCTCCTGGGAAGCACGGCGGTAGCGGTCGAGGAAGAGGTCCTCGCCGCCGATGCCGCGCAGCACGCGCAGACCCGCGACGGTGTCCGAGGCCAGCTCGGTGGCCCGGCCGGCCTTCGCGCGCTGCAAGTCGGCGCGCCGGGTCGCCCGGGGCAGCAGCGGCAGCACGGCCAGTGCCACCAGGGGCAGCCCGGCGGCGACCACCCAGCCGAGCGCGGGCTGGTAGAGGAGCAGGCCGACGCCGACCGCTACGACCGTCAGGGCGGCCGCGGTGAACCGGGAGACCGCCTCGACGAACCAGCCGATCTTTTCGACGTCGCCGGTGGAGACGGCGACCACCTCGCCGGCCGCCACCCGCCGGGTCAGCGCCGAGCCCAGTTGGGTGGCCTTGCGGGCGAGCAACTGCTGGACGCGGGCGGCCGCGGTGATCCAGTTGGTGACGGCGGCCCGGTGCAGGAAGGTGTCGCCGACGGCGATCGCCATGCCGCACAGCACGAGCAGACCGCCCGTCAGCGCCAGCCGCGTGCCGGAGCGGTCGGTGACGGCCTGGACGGCGAGCCCCACACAGAAGGGGAGCGCGGAGACGGCCACGAAGTGCAGCAGTCCCCAGGCCAGCGCCTTGAGCTGGCCACCCAGTTGATTTCGCCCGAGCCACCACAGGAATCGGGGACCCGAGCGTGCGTCCGGCACGCCCGGATGGGAATACGGAAGATCTTGAATCTGCATGACGTCCCAGCGGCTTGTGTCGGGGGGAGGTGGCGACAAGCCGTGAAAGGTTCGCGTCGGAGCGTGGTCGAAATCAAACGGTTTTCCCCGGCGGCCGGCGAAATCAGCCGTCTTCTCGCCAGGGATTGCCGCCCCACACGCAAATAACGCCGGGAAATTCAGGCAATGGCGCGTTATGCGATGCCAGGAGGGGCGGGTGCAGATCAAGAGCGTTCGGCGTGTGACCGCCGTGATGGAGATGGCCCTCGGAGCCGTCCCGTGGACCCTGAGCGCGTGCGGGGGATCGGAGAGCGGTGGCGCGAGCGACGGCGTACCGGGCGCGCCCCCCAGAGCCGCCCCGGCGAGCCGGGTGGCGCAGCCGAGGCCGGCCGTCCCCGTAGGCGGCCCCATCGCGCTCCCCGGTGTCGGCGAGCGGCTGCACGGGGAGATCCCCGCCGACTCCAGCCAGGTCCTGGCCGTGTACGGCGAGGGCGAGGACTCGTCCGACTCCACGGTCGTGCTGTACGTCCTGCAGGACGACGGCTGGCGCCCGGTGGGCAGTTGGCCCGCGCACAACGGGCGGAACGGCTGGAGCACCGACCACTATGCGGGCCACGAACGCAGCCCGGTCGGCGTGTTCACCCTCACCGACGCGGGCGGGGTGCTCCCCGACCCGGGTACCCGGCTCCCCTACGCCCAGGACGAGGACGCCTGCGCGCCCCCGTACGACTGGGACTCGGCGCACCGGCACGACTTCGACTACGTCATCGCCATCGACCACAACCGGCTGCGGGGTGTACCGCCGCACGATGCCACCCGCCCACGGGGCGCCGAACGGGGCGGCGGCATCTGGCTGCATCTCGATAACGGCAGCGGCACCTCGGCCTGCATCAGCCTCTCCGGAGAGGCCATGCGGTTCCTGCTCCACACGCTCGATCCGGACCGCGATCCGGTCGTGGTGATGGGGGAAAGGAGGGATCCGCCCTGACGGGGCACCGGGGGACGCTGGTCACCGGCCGGCCGGGCCGGGCTTCGGTCCGGGCACCCCGGAGGAGCCGGCGCTCGTGTGCACCAGGTCCACGTCGTTCGCCCGGACGTAGGCGAGCCGGTGGCCGAACTGGATCTCGTAGTACCTCTCCTGGCCCAGTACGACGGGCTGGGGCGTGCCGGAGAAGGACGACCTGTCGACGTAGGAACTGCCGACGCCGGACTGTGTCACATACCGCTGGCCCGCCCGGAGGCTGTACGGGAGCGGCGAGTCGGACTCCTCCTCCATTCCCTCCGGGTAGGCCTCCGCCTCCGGCAGGGCACGTCCGTACACCGGGATCTCGTCCAGGCCCTCCTTCGGCGTCACCATGCGCCCGTTCGCGCCGACGGCCGCAGGGTGATCCTTGGGGTTCCTGAACCAGGCCTTGTTGCCCTGGTACCAGATCGCCGTCCACTCGCCGCTGCGGTCGGCGACGGCGAATGTCTGGCCGGTGGAGACACGCGATCCGAGGTCGCTGACGTCCTCCGTGGATTCGTCGCCTTCCGGCCTGCGGCCCGGGTCCTGGATCAGCGGCGCGTTCTCGTCCGGTCCGGTGTGGAGACGGACGGCGCTGGAGCCGTGCGGCAGGCACCGTTTGCCGTGACCTTCACACCCCGTGAACCGCGGCTTGTGGGTGGCGTAGTCCGGCAGCATCATCACCATGTCGCTGTCCGGTCCGGCCGTGGCCCGCAGCGGCGCGCCGAGCAGGTCGAAGTAGTGCTGCCAGTCCCAGAAGGGGCCGGGGTCCTCGTGCATCTCGGGGATGGAGTCGCCGGTCGGAGCCGGCACGTTGTCATGGCCGAAGATGTGCTGCCGGTCGAGCGGGACGCCGTACTTCTTCGCCAGGTAGCGCACCAGGCGGGCCGAGGACTGGTACATCTGCTCCGTGTACCAGGTGCCGGGGTGGGTGAGGAACCCTTCGTGTTCGATCCCGATCGAGCGGGCGTTGACGAACTTGCTGCCGGAGTGCCAGGCCTCGTCCTTCGTCCTGACGTGCTGGGTGACGTGGCCGTCGCTGGAGCGGATCGAGTAGTGCCAGGACGCCTCGGTCGGGTCCTGCACGGTCTTGAACATGTTCGGCAGTGTCGACTCGGTGTCGTGGATGACGATGTATTCGATCCGCTGGTCCCGGGGCCGGTCGGCCAGGTCGTGGTTGCCGTAGTCGCCGTCGTCGTCGATCTCCTGGTACGGCGCGGCGAGCCAGTCACAGGCCAGCTCGGGAGGGCACTCGACCTCCTTGGGCCGTGGTGGGACCTGCGGGCCGGGGTGCGGGCTGACGCCGGGGGTGGCGGGGAGCGTGACCTGCTGCCCGTCGGCGGTGGTCCGGTGCGCCCCCCGGCGGATCAGGGTGAAGACATCGTCGGCGTACGTCGTCGCCGAAGCGACGTCACGTGTGCCGGGGAAACGTTCCACCGCCTGCCACCAGTCCTCAGGGTCGTCGCTGAGCGGCTTGCCGAGATGCCGTTGCACGGCGGCCAGCAGGGCCGCGCCGCCGCGTACGTTGGCGACGGCGTCCGTCCGCAGCGCCGCGGCCGGGACCTTGATCAGCCGTGCGGCGTGTTCCAGGTCCGCCGGCTGTACGGCGTGACCGCCCGAGGCGAACTCCGTCCCCTCGAGCGAACCGTTCCCGCGGCCGTCCGGCGCCGACGGGCCCGCCGCCGGCGCCGGCGCCGGGGCCTGGCCGTGGTCGGGCTCCACCAGGTGCATCGGCCCGTAGCCGCCCGCGACGCTGGGGGTGCCGGGATGGGAGTCCCAGCGCGACTGCATGTAGGACACGCTCATGAGCACACTGCGCGGCACGTGGAACTCGCGCGCGGCATCGGTGAAGGCGTTCTGCAGGCGCTGGTCCTCCGCCTCGTCGGCGCCCGACGCCGGGAGGATCAGCAGCGGTGGCAGCAGCGCGGCCGTCGCGAGCAGACAGGCCGTCAGGCGGCACGTCCGCAGAGCGCCGGGCACACGTGGGGCGACAGTTCTTCTCATACCGGAGGTTCTCCAACCGCTTGCTGAGGGTCTCCAACCACGCTCGTCGCAACCAGGGCAAAAGGGGCTGCCCTTAACGTCACCCCTCGTACGTTTCCGTGTCCGGCGCGGCACGGCGCGCCGAGCGTCAACCGGGTGGACCAGCGGTCCGGCGGAGGCCACCCGGTCGGCGGCAGCGGATCGGCATCCGGGGGGCGGTCGCACACCGTCCGGGCTCAGTCCTCGACCGGGTCCACGTGCCAGTCGGGATGGCCGGGCATGGGCGGGGTGTCCGGCCCGTACAGCCAGGGCGTCAGAAACGGCGTCAGGTCCTCGCCCGCGACCTCGGAGGCGAGCGCGACGAAGTCCTTGGTGCCGGCTGCCCGGCCCCGGTACCTGGTCACCCAGGTGCGCTCGATCCGGTCGAACGTCTCGTCACCGACCTTCTCCCGGAGGGCATACAGCACCAGCGCCGAGCCGTCGTACCGCATCACCTTGAACAGCGTCGGCTCCGTCGGCTCGGCGGGCGCTCCGTCGTCGTGGCGCCACTGGTCGTGCTGCTCGTACGCCGCCCGCATGGCGTCCTCCATGCTGGTGCCGCCGTGCTCGTCGGAGTACAGCCGCTCGTAGAAACGGGCATGACCCTCACTCAGCCACAGGTCGGACCAGCGCCGGATGGCGACGCTGTCCCCCGTCCAGTGGTGGGTCAGCTCGTGGACGAGATTGCGTTCGGCGTGGACCCGGTCGCCCAGCAGGTCGTCCTTCGGTACGACGGACAGCGACTGCGTCTCCAGCGCCACCGGCAGATCGGTGTCCCCGACCAGCACGCCATAGCGGCGGAACGGGTACGGGCCGAGCCGCCGTTCCAGCCAGGCGAGGTGCTCCGGGGTGAGCGCGCGGTGGGACTCGGTGTCCGCGACCAGGCCGTCCGGCACCACGTCCCGGACGGGCAGTCCGCGCGGGCCCGTGCCGTCGACGAACGCGAACTTCCCGATCGCCATCTGGACCAGCTGTGCCGCGATGGGTTCCTCGGAGTCGTACGTCCAGCGCACGCGTCCGCCGGGGCGCTGGACGCGGTCGACGAGCCGGCCGTTGGCCACCGCGCGGAGTCCCGCGGGGGTGGTGATGCGGAAGGTGACCGGCGCCCGCAGGCTGGGGTGGTCGTCCACCGGGAAGACCAGCTTGGCGCCGTCGGGCTGCAGACAGAGCAGGGTGCCGTCGGCGGTGGGCACCCAGCCGTACTCCCGGATCGCGTCGCCACGCTGCCGGCGCTGGGTGGGGTCGGCGGTGTAGGTGACGCGGACGGCGAAGGTGCTGCCGCGGGGGATCGCTCGCGCGGGCGTGACGACGAGTTCGTCGCCGTCCCGTACCGCGGTGGCCGGTACGCCGTCGACGGTGACCCCGTGCAGGGTGTTGCCCGCGAAGTCCAGGTCGAAGCGGGACAGGGCCTGGGTGGCGGTGGCGCTGATGGTGGCTCCGGCCTCGAACGGCGTCTCGGGTGCCTGCCAGTCGAAATCGAGCGTGTAACGGCGCACCGTGTAGCCGCCGTTGCCGTCGAGCGGCATCAGCGGGTCGCCGATGCCCGGTGCGCCGGGGGCCGGGTCCCGGGCCGGGCCGGAGGAGGCGGCCGAGGGGCCGGGGGCGGGGGAGTCGTGGCCGCGGTGCGGGAGGCCGGCGAACACGGCGTCGCAGGTGAGGGCGACGGCACCGCCGAGGGCGAGGGCGAGGGCCGCGCGACGGACGCGAGCGGTCGTGATCTCCATGGAACCACTGTGGCAGTAAGATCCGCTTATAGCACTATATGTGCCTGTTGTGCGCGTCCGCACGGGTTATGGAGCGGTCGGCCGGTCTCCTCATTGCGGCCGGCGGCCAACTCCCCGTAGAACACCGGCCATGAGAAGACGGATCGTCATGTCCATGCTTGCAGGGGCGACCCTCCTGACGAGCGCGCTCCTCGGTACGGGGGCCCCCGCCGCCGTAGCCGCCGACGTCCCGGCCGAGTTCGGCACCGACTGGCACGACCCGGTGACCGCCGCCCCGCCGGTGTCCGTGCCCAAGGGCGCCAGGTCCTGCCAAGTCACCCTGGCCGAGGTCCAGTTCCGCGACTTCACACCGTACAGAGGCACCTACACGCCACCCCAGGGCTGCGGTGACCGCTGGAGCAAGGTGGTGCTGCGGCTAGACGGCAAGGTGAAGGGCCGTCAGTACGACCGGCTCGGCTATCTGCACGTCGGAGGCGTGGAGGTGCTGCGCACCTCCACCCCCGAGCCCTCGCCGGACGGCATCGGGTGGCATGTGGAGAAGGACGTCACCCGCTACAGCGACACGTTCCGCGGCACCCGGGACGTCGAGATGCTCATCGGCAACGTCGTCGACGACACGTACACCGGCGTCATCGACGTCAAGGCCACGCTCACCTTCTACGCAGGACGCCCCCAGGCCACCGTCCCCGACAAGGTGCTCACCCTGGACGGCGGCACCACCCTCACCACCCCGCGCAACAGCGAACGCATCGTCGCCGAGGTGTACGCCACCGGATCCGGCGGCGGCTGCGAGGAGTTCTGGTATCTCACCGTGGCCGACCCGGCGTCGTACTCCTGCAAGGCGGACAAGGGGCCCTACCGGGAGGTGCAGATCAAGGTCGACGGCCAACTCGCCGGAATCGCCTCACCGTTCCCGAACGTGTGGACAGGCGGCTGGTCCAACCCCTTCCTCTGGTACGTCATTCCGGGCCCGCGCGCCTTCGACGTCAAGCCGATCGAATACGACCTGACGCCGTTCGCTGGACTGCTCAACGACGGCCGCCCGCACCAGGTCGAGGTCTCCGTCGCCGGGGTGCCCGAGGGCCAGGCCGGCTGGAGCGCCCCCGTGAACGTGCTGGTCTGGCAGGACGCGCACCGCGCCCACGTCACCGGGAAGCTCACCGACGCCGAAGCCTCAAATCCCGTCAACTCCTCGGTGTACACGCCGGGTCCGGGGGAGTACCGGCTCGACACCGACGCCGGGCACCGGCTCGCCGTCTCCGGATACGTCGACACCTCGCACGGCCGGGTGACCACCACCGTAAGCCGGACGCTGGCCAACACGTCCGCGCACCGCTGGACCGACGGCGAGACGACGGACGCGCTCGACGCCACCTGGACGGACGACCAGAGCGTCATCGCGAAGGCGGGCGGAGCGCCCCGGACGACACGCACCCACCGGACGTACACGATGAACGGCGCCATCACCGTCGGCACGGACGACCGGCTGCGCACCGAACTCACCCTCGGCGACCGGGCGGCGGTCACGCGGGCCGGGGGCGGCTGGTCGCGGCTCGACGACACCTACCGCGGTGACGCGACATACACCCTAGGCGTGCCGCGCGACCAGCGGCACGCGGTCGGCACATCGAGCGAGCGCTACCGGCTGTACGGGTCCGACGGGTGCTACGACCGTTCGCTGGCCACCGAACAGGGGGTGCTGACGGAGGATCGCAGCGGCTGCTGAGCCGAGGTCCTGCTGCTGATGCTCACCGGCAAGGGCATGGCCGTCTTCGCCGTCTCCCGCTGGGAGGGTGCGCTGGACGTCGAGCGGGCCGAGCGGGTGCTGGGCGGCGAGACCGCGGCCGTGCGGGAGAACGAACGGGCCGAGGAACTCGTCTCCGAGAGCTGACCCGGCGACGGAAAGGGGCTCCCCTCGGCAAGGCCCGCGAAGGAAGCCGCTCCCGTGGGAAGGCCGCGACGGGAACGGGCTCCCCTTCGGAAGTTCGGGAGGGGAGCCCCTTCGTGTCTCAGCAGCCCTTCGCCGCCGCCGCTCCGTCGACCAGGGCGTCCAGCAGCCCGCCCAGTGCCGCACGCTGCTCCTCCGACAGCGGGGCCAGGATCTCCTCGGCGGCCGACCGCCGGGCACCCCGCAGCTCCCGCAGGGTCTCGCGCCCCTCGTCCGTGATCTCGATCCGCGTCACCCGGCGGTTCGTCGGATCCGCCGCCCGGCGCACCTTGCCGCTCGCCTCCAGGCCGTCGACCAGCGTGGTCACCGCGCGCGGCACCACCTCCAGGCGCTCGGCGAGATCGGCCATCCGTGGGGGCGTGTCGTAGTGGGCGAGGGTGCGCAGCAGCCGGGACTGCGCCGGGGTGACGCCCAGATGACGCGCCTCGAAATGGCGCTTCTGGATGCGGTGCACCCGGCGGGTGAGCCGCAGCAACTGGTCGGCGAGCCGGCCCTCGGAATCGGGGGTGGTCATAGGGGAACAATATCAGGACCATGTTCATTGTGAGTATAGGTAACAATGAGCTAAGCTCCGTGAGCCTGCAGGACAGCCTCCGCGAGCCGATACTCGGACTTCCGAGTCCCTGACCACCGCACCCATCCGTAGGAGCCATGCCCCGAGACGAGATCAACTGGACCCCGGACGGCACTTCGGCCGGACAACCCCGCCAGGTGCGCCGCATCCTCACACTCTTCCGCCCCTACCGCGGCCGGCTCGCGATCGTCGGCCTGCTGGTCGGCGCCGCCTCGCTGGTCTCGGTCGCCACGCCCTTCCTCCTGAAGGCGATCCTCGACACCGCGATCCCGCAGGGCCGCACCGGACTGCTCAGCCTGCTGGCGCTGGGCATGATCCTCAGCGCCGTCCTCACCAGCGTCTTCGGGGTCCTGCAGACGCTGATATCCACCACAGTCGGCCAGCGCGTCATGCACGACCTGCGCACCGCCGTCTACGGCCGCCTCCAGCGCATGTCGCTCGCCTTCTTCACCCGCACCCGCACCGGCGAGGTGCAGTCCCGCATCGCCAACGACATCGGCGGCATGCAGGCCACTGTCACCTCCACGGCCACCTCCCTGGTCTCCAACCTGACCAGCGTGGTCGCCACGATCGTCGCGATGATCGCCCTCGACTGGCGGCTCACCGTCGTCTCGCTGGTCCTGCTCCCGGCCTTCGTGTGGGTCAGCCGCCGGGTCGGCAACGAGCGCAAGAAGATCACCACCGAACGCCAGAAGCAGATGGCCTCGATGGCCGCTACGGTCACCGAGTCGCTCTCCGTCAGCGGCATCCTGCTCGGCCGGACCATGGGCCGCGCCGACTCGCTCACCGCCTCCTTCGCCGACGAGTCCGAGCAGCTCGTCGACCTGGAAGTACGCTCGAACATGGCCGGCCGCTGGCGCATGGCCGTGATCACGATCGTGATGGCCGCGATGCCGGCCGTCATCTACTGGACCGCCGGCATGGCCCTCCAGCTGGGCGGCCCGCAGATCTCGCTCGGCACCATCGTCGCCTTCGTCTCCCTCCAGCAGGGCCTGTTCCGCCCGGCCGTGAGCCTGCTGCAGACCGGCGTCCAGATCCAGACCTCGCTCGCCCTCTTCCAGCGCATCTTCGAGTACCTCGACCTGCCCGTGGACATCACCGAGCGGGACGAGCCGGTCCACCTGGACCGTGTGAAGGGCGAGGTGCGCTTCGAGAAGGTCGAGTTCCGCTACGACGACAAGAGCGGGCCCGTCCTCGACGGCATCGACCTGACCGTCCCGGCCGGCGGCAGCCTGGCGATCGTCGGCCCGACCGGCGCCGGCAAGTCCACGCTCGGCTACCTGGTTCCCCGGCTCTACGACGTGACTGGCGGCCGGGTCACCCTGGACGGCGTCGACGTCCGTGACCTCGACTTCGACACCCTCGCCCGTGCGGTCGGGGTCGTCTCGCAGGAGACGTACCTCTTCCACGCCTCGGTCGCCGAAAACCTGCGCTTCGCCAAGCCGGAAGCCACCGACGAGGAACTCCACGCGGCCGCCCGCGCGGCCCAGATCCACGACCACATCGCCGCGCTGCCCGACGGCTACGGCACCGTCGTCGGCGAACGCGGTCACCGTTTCTCCGGTGGTGAGAAGCAACGGCTGGCCATCGCCCGCACCATCCTGCGCGACCCGCCGGTCCTCATCCTCGACGAGGCGACCAGCGCCCTGGACACCCGCACCGAACACGCCGTCCAGGAAGCCATCGACGCCCTGTCGGCCAACCGGACGACCGTCACCATCGCCCACCGGCTGTCCACGATCCGCGGCGCCGACCAGATCGTCGTCCTCGACTCCGGCCGGGTGGCCGAACGGGGCACGCACGAGGAACTGCTGGAACTCGACGGACGGTACGCGGCGCTGGTGCGCCGGGACGCCCGAGTGGACACGGCGGGGGAGCGGCCGACCGGAACCGGTGAGGCAACCCAGTGGGAGTCGGTGAGACGGGCGGGGCGCCGGCGGGGCGACCGGGGGCGTCAGCCGGCGACTCCGCCGACAAGCTGAAGCCGGCTACGTGAGCCGACGACTACAGCCGACAAGCTGAAGATATGTCGGGTTTGCGGCAGTCTGCGGGCTAACGTGCCCACATGCAGACGAACACTCCGTCACGGAACACGAGCCGACGGAACACGAGCCGGCGGAACGCGAGCCGGCGGAACGCGAGCCGCCCGGGGGCGATGCGACGGAAGGCGGTCCGGCTGACGCGCAGGGGCAGACTCCTTATCGTGGTGGCCGGCGTCGTGGTGGCGGGGGCCGCCGTGGCGGTGCCGCTGCTGTCCCTGGTGCACGGCGCGGCCGCCAGGCCCGCCACCCTGGTCATCCCGGAGGGGTGGCGCGCCTCCCAGGTCTACGACGCCGTCGACAAGGCGCTCGCTCTCCCCGCCGGTAGCACCAAGCGGTCCGTCGGCACCGCCGGCCTGAAGCTGCCAGGCGACGCCGGGGGCAACCCGGAGGGCTATCTCTTCCCGGCCACCTATCCCCTGGACAAGGGCGCGACCCCGCAGTCCGTGCTGCGGTTCATGGTGGACACCGCCAACCAGACGTTCGGTGCGGCGCCCGTCGCGGCCGGCGCTCAGCGCAACGCGATGAACGTCTACCAGGCGGTGACCATTGCCAGCATCGTCCAGGCCGAGGCGGCGGACAAGGCCGACATGGGCAAGGTGGCCCGGGTCGTCTTCAACCGGCTGCAGAGCGGTATGCCGCTGCAGATGGACTCCACCCTCAACTACGCCCTCAACCGCAGCACCCTCAACACCACTCTTGAGGACACGCGTATCGCGAACCCCTACAACTCCTACCAGCGCATGGGCCTGCCGCCCACGCCGATCGACAGCCCGGGCGAGGACGCCATGCGTGCCGCGATGAACCCGACGCCGGGCAACTGGCTCTACTTCGTCACGGTCAAGCCCGGGGACACGCGGTTCACCGCCGACTACGCCGAACACCAGCGCAATGTCGCCGAGTTCAACGCGGTGCGCAACAGCAAGGCCAAGGAGTCGCCGCAGGTCTCGCAGCGGTCCCACTGAGGCCGAGGTGACGCCGGTACGTCACCCGTCACGCGGCGACGGGCTCCCCGGCGAGCAGCCGCCTGATGTCCCGGACGGCTTCGCGGCCCGCGCGGTTGGCGCCGATGGTGCTGGCCGAGGGGCCGTAGCCCACGAGGTGGACACGCGGATCCACGACCGACCGGGTCCCCTCGACGCGGATCCCGCCTCCCGGCTCGCGCAGCCGCAGCGGCGCCAGATGGTCGAGGGCGGCGCGAAAACCGGTCGCCCAGAGGATGACGTCGGCGTCGACATGCCGGCCGTCGTTCCACTCCACCCCGTCCGGAGTGATGCGGTCGAACATCGGCTGCCGGTCCAGGACGCCGTCCTTCAGGCCCTGCCGGACGGCGTCGTTCAGGGGCAGCCCGGTGACCGAGACCACGCTGCGCGGCGGCAGTCCCTGCCGCACCCGCTCCTCCACCAGCGCCACCGCGGCCCGGCCAACGCCCTCGTCGAAGGGCCCTTCGCGGAAGACCGGCGGCCGGCGGGTGACCCAGGTGGTGGCGGCCGCGTACGGGGCGAGCTCCAGCAGCTGCTGGGTGCCGGAGGCCCCGCCGCCGACGACCACCACCCGCTTCCCGGCGAACTCCTCGGGCCCGGCGTACCGCGCGGTGTGCAACTGCCGCCCGCGGAAGGTCTCCTGGCCCGGGTAGCGCGGCCAGAACGGCCGGTCCCAGGTGCCGGTGGCATTGATCAGCGCCCGCGCCGACCAGTCCCCGGCGTCCGTCTCCACGAGCAGCCGTCCGCCGTCGCCCTCGCGGACCGCGCGGACGTCCACGGGCCGCCGTACCCGCAGCTCGAAGGTGCGTTCGTAGGCCGCGAAGTACTCACCGATGACCTCGGCGGACGGTCGTGCCGGGTCGGCTCCGGTCAGTTCCATGCCCGGCAGCGCGTGCATCCCGTGGACCTTGCCGTACGTCAGCGACGGCCATCGGAACTGCCAGGCGCCGCCCGGGGCGGGGGAGTGGTCCAGGACCACGAAGTCGCGGTCCGGCTCGAAACCGGTGCGCCGCAGGTGATAGGCGCTGGACAGACCCGCCTGACCAGCGCCTGTGACGACTACCTCGACCTCGCGCATGTTGTTCACGCTTCTACCAACCGGGGGGTGGCCGTGGATCTTCCCGACGCGGTCGCTCGCAACGGCGGCCCGGCGGATGGGCGAGGATGGGGGCATGTCGGATGCCTTCACCACACGAGTGCTCCAAGTCACCACCGGTACCCGCGAGCGGGTCGTCGACCTGACCGCCGACTGCGAGGCCTTCCTGCGCGAGGCCGCGGCCGGCCGCGACGGCCTGCTGAACGTCTTCACCCCACACGCGACGGCCGGTATCGCCATCATCGAGACCGGCGCCGGCAGCGACGACGACCTGCTGGCCGCCCTGCACACCCTGCTCCCCGCCGACGACCGCTGGCAGCACCGGCACGGCAGCCCGGGCCATGGCCGCGACCACGTCCTCCCGGCGCTCGTGGCCCCGCACGCCACCCTTCCGGTGATCGACGGCCACCTGGAACTGGGCACCTGGCAGTCGGTGTGCCTGGTCGATACGAACAGGGACAACTCCGAACGAAAGGTGCGCCTTTCGTTTCTCGCCGGCGCCTGATTCCGGCTCGCGCAGGGCCAGCTGGAGGGGGTCCAGAGCGGCCCGGCGGGCCTTGAGGAACACGCCCGGTTCTTTCGGGTTGCCGCTGCTCAGGGTTCCGGTGTGGCTGCGGGCGCTACGGAGGTCAGCTGGGCATGGAGCGATCGCGGGCGGCGCCGGTGTCCGTCGGAGCCGGGGTTGTCGCGCCTGCCCAGGAGGCGAGGATGCGCAGCGCGTCGTGGGAGGGCGAGCCGGGTTCGGCGGACCAGACGACGAGCTGGTGCTCGGCGTCGACGGTCGGGGCCAGCGTGTCCCAGTCGAGGGTCAGCTCGCCGACGAGGGGGTGCCGGACCACCTTGGCGGCGCTACACGGGCCTGCGCCACAGGGAGATGTGCTTCGTCGAGTCCTGGGTGAACGGGGAACCGTCCCAGTCCGCGACGCGCCGTTCCAGTTCGAGCCCCGCCATCCTGGCCATCAGATCCAGCTCGGCCGGCCACGCGTACCGGTGCCGGGAGCGGCCGCGGCGGTAGCGGCCGTCCTCGCGGTCACGGGTGAGGTGGTGCGAGACGAGGATCTGCTCGACCAGGTCGAAGGTGTCGAACCCGATATGCCCCGCGGAGACGTCGAACGGCACTGCGACCTGGCCGGGCGGCAGCAGTCGTAGCGGCGGCACGCCCAGTTCGATCAGGAACCGGCCGCCGGGCGACAGATGCCGGGCCGCGTTGCGGAAGCACTCGACCTGCTCGTCCTGCGTGAGCAGGTTCGAGATCGTGTTGTAGACGAGATAGACCAGGGAGAACTCGCCGGGCACGGTGGTCGTCGCCATGTCCCCGATCACCACCGGCAGCGTCTCGGCGTCGGCCTTGCGGCGCAGAACGGCCGCCATGTGCTCGGAGAACTCGATGCCCACCACGGGCACCCCGCGCTCCCGGAGCGGGACAGCGACCCGGCCGGTTCCGATGGCGAACTCCAACGCCCGGCCGTCTGCGGCGAGTTCGGCGAGGAAGTCCACGGTCGGCCCGAGCACGGCGGCCGAGGTCATCTCGGTCTCCTCCGCGTCGTAGCGGTCGGCCTCGGCGCGGCTCCACAGTTCACTGCTCGTCATGGGCGGTCACTCTGCCGGGCGGCCAGAGCCGTCGTCCACGCAATTTCACGGCCCCGGGCCCTCCGACTCCGCGTGGTCAGTGGCGGCCGGGACGGCCTTACCGCATCCGCCGCACGGCCGCGCCACGCCGGAGCAGCCCGACCGGGCCTGCCGGGAGCACGGTGGCGGATTCCCCGCACGGCTGAGAGGCGTACGGCAGGGTACGGCGACGGCCCCGGTCCGCAGGCGGATACGCCTGGACCGGGGCCGTGAGCGGGCGGCGCGGGTCGGGACCTCAGTCCTGTCCCGCGTCCTTCTCCCGCTTCAGGTTCTTCAGCCGCGCGCCCTCCTTGCGGACCTCTGCCTGCGTGGCGCGCTCCTTGTCCAGCCACTCGGGCCGCTCGCGCTTGAGCTCGTCGATCTGCTCGGTGGTGAGCGGCTCCGTCACCCCGCCGCGCGCCAGCCCCGCGATGGACACGCCCAGCTTTTCCGCGACCACCGGACGCGGGTGCGGGCCGTTGGCCCGCAACTCGCGCAGCCACTCGGGCGGGTCGGCCTGGAGCTCGGTCAGCTCGGCGCGCGAGACCACACCCTCCTGGAAGGCGGCGGGCGTGGCGGGCAGGTACACACCCAGCTTCTTCGCCGCGGTCGCGGGCTTCATCGTCTGGGCGGTCTGGTGCGAACTCATGAGGTCAAGGGTATCGGCCGGGCACGCAGGCGCCGACCACGGCCGATGCGGGGCTGACGGCCCCGGCCGGTTAACCTGGCCTGGTGACAGGCTCGGAGGAAACACCGTCGTTCCGGCTCGCGTACGTCCCCGGCGTGACGCCCGCCAAATGGGCGAGGATCTGGAACGAGCGCCTGCCCGACATCCCTCTCAGCCTCCACCAGGTCACGGCGGCCGAGGCGTCCGACATGCTGCGCGCGGGTGACGCGGACGCCGGTTTCGTACGGCTCCCGGTGGACCGTACGTTCTTGAGCGCGATCCCCCTCTACACCGAGACCACGGTGGTCGTCGTACCCAAGGACCACGTCATCACGGCGGCCGAGGAGGTCACCGTCGCCGACCTCGCCGACGAGGTCCTCTTCCACCCCCTCGACGACGTCTTCGACTGGGACGCACCGCCCGGCGAGCCCGCCTTCGAGCGCCCGGCCACCACCGAGGACGCCGTCGAACTGGTCGCCGCCGGCGTCGGCCTGCTGGTCGTCCCACAGTCGCTGGCCCGTCTGTACCACCGCCGGGACCTCACCTACCGGCCGCTCACCGACGCCCCGCAGTCGACCGTAGTCCTGTCCTGGCCCGAGGAGGCCACCACGGACATGGTCGAGGACTTCATCGGCATCGTCCGTGGCCGCACGGTCAACAGCACACGCGGCCGTCAGGCCGGACAGACGCCTCAGGAATCAAGGGCATCGCAGGCGCAGCCCAAACGGCCGCAGAAGGCGACCGCGGCCGGCCGTGGCGCACAGGGCCGGACCACCGGAGCGAAGCGCACCCAGTCCGCCAAGCCCGCGAAGCGCGGAAAGCCCCGCCGCCGGTCATAAGCCCGAGGTCCTGGGCCAGGACCGGGCCGGCCTGGGTTCAGTCTTACTCCGGTGCCTTCGCCCGCTCGCGCAGATCGGCGACCGCCAGACACAGCGCCACCATGATCAACCCGACGGACGTGAGCAGGCCCAGCTGGAGCGCCTCGGTGGCCGGGCCGCCGTTCGCGAAGTGGGCGAAGTACACCGCGCCCACCACGGCGATCCCGGCCGCCGAGCCGACGCGCTGGCCGGTCTGCAGCACGCCTCCGGCCGCGCCGGCCCGCTTCACCGGGACGCGGGTGAGCGTGAGCGTCGTGTTGGGGGAGATCGCGAGACCGGAGCCGATCCCACCAATGATCATCGGTACCGCCATGGCCCACCCCGCGCTCTCCAACGGCACCAGCCGCACCACCGCGATGATCCCGAGCAGCCCCAGCGCCACCCCGCTGAGGCCGATGACGACCAGATTGCGCCCGTGGCGCACCACCAGCCGGCCCCCGAGGGCGGCACCGACCGCCGAGGCGATCGCGAACGGCAGCACCGTGAGACCGGAGGCCAGTGCGCTGTATCCGGCCGCGTTCTGAAGGAACAGGGCGAGGACGAAGAAGACCGTGGTGAAGCCCGCGAAGTAGGTCAGGCTGATCAGCGCGCCGAGGGTGAAGGACCGCAGCGAGAACAGGTCCAGATCGACCAGGGGTGCCCGTCCGAGCCGTCCCTGCCGCCGCTCCCACGCCCAGAACAGGCCCAGCAGCAGTCCGCCCACCGGCAGCAGTGCCCACTTCAGCCGCCCGGGCCACTGCTGCTCCTGCACCAGTGGCAGCATCAGCGCGAGCACCCCGGCACCGAGGAGCACCACCCCGACGGGGTCGAACTCCTCCCGCCGGCCCGGCGAAGCGGGGAACCGGGGCAGCAGCCGCAGCCCCGCGACGAAGGCGGCCACCCCGATGGGCAGATTGACGAAGAACACCCAGCGCCAGCCGTCGCCGGTGCCGACGGCGTCGATGATCAGACCGCCGGCCAGCGGGCCCACCGCCGTCGAGACCCCGACGACGCTGCCGAGCAGCCCGAAGGCCTTGGCCCGCTCGGCGCCCTGGAACATCTGCTGGATCAGCCCCGAGGTCTGCGGCGCGACCAAGCCCGCCGCCGCGCCCTGGATCAGCCGGAACACCACGAGCCAGTCGGGACTCGCCGCGAGCCCGCACGCCGCCGAGGCCAGCGTGAACATGGCCAGCCCGAACAGGAAGGCCTGGCGCCGCCCGCGCATGTCACCCAGCCGGCCCGCCGGGACGAGCGCCAGCCCGAAGGTCAGGGCGTACCCGGAGACCACCCAGGACTGGGCGGCCGCCGACGCGCCCAGCCCGCGCTCCAGCGAGGGCAACGCCACATTGACGATCGAGGTGTCGAGCAGCGAGATGAAGCCGGCCGCCAGACAGACCCCGAGCGCCCGCCAGCGCCGGTCCTCGGTGGCCGGTCGCTGCGGCTTTGCCCAGGTCATGGTCATGCGGCAACGCTATGCAGTCGTCACGCACATCGCACGACCGGCGGAGCGAACGGCTGGCAGCACTGGCCCTTCCGGGTGACGGCCCGGATGTCAGCGCGCGTACGACGCCTTCCCCGCGGTAGCCACGATCCGGTCCCCGTCCGCCCCGGTCAGCAGGCCTCCCGCCACCCACGCGGCCACGACCGAACGCACCCGCGCCACCAGTGCCCCCTTGGCGTGGAACGGCGCCCCGGCCCAGACCTCGTCCAGCAGTGAACCGCCGTCCGGCTTGACCGGGTTGGCGACCGCCGAGTCGAGGCCGCCGAACACCACCGTGGGCTCCGAGCGCCGGAAGTAGGCGTGGGTCGGGTCCTCGGTCCCCTCGTGGAAGGGGGCGAACTCGGTTCCGTCGAGGGTGAAGTGGAGCGGGGTGCCGGGCACCGGAGTCAGGGACGGAAGCAGGTCCCCGGAGAGCCCCGCGTTCCGGTACAGCCCCAACTTCAGATACTCCGTGGCCGAGTTGCGGCCGACGAGATTGACGGGGCCGTAGAACATGGCCTGCAGCGAAGGGTCGTCGAGGGCCTTCTCGACCCGCAGCCGGAAGGGAACCGACACCCGCACGGTGTCCCCTGCCCGCCAGGTCCTCGGGGGCACGGCGAAGTAGCTGCCCGGTACCGGAGTGCCCGGCACCGCACGCCCGTTGACGGTCACCCGGAACCCGGCCGTCGCCCACACCGGCACCCGCAGCCGCAGTTCGAAGGCGGCCCGCCCGCTCCCGCCGACAGCGAGCGTGCTGCCCTGTTCCCGGGGGTAGCCGGTGGTCTGGCCGACGGTGATCCCCTTCTCGGCCCAGGTCAGCGTGGACGGGCTGTAGAGGTTGACGTACAGGGCGCTGCCGTCGGCCGCCGCGAAGTACACCGAGTCCTGGTACTTGGTGGCGGACTCCATGCCCGTGCCCTCGCAGCAGGTCGTGCCCTGCTTGGGCGTGTAGTCCCGCACATGCCCGGGCGTCAGCCCGATGAAGTAGGTGACCAGCGGCTTCTCGGCATCGGCCCGGTCCTGCTTGGAGCCGAGCACCTGGTTGTACAGGGCCCGTTCGTAGTAGTCCAGGTACGCCGGATCCTGCTCGTGGAAGAACAGCGCCCGGCTCAGTCTCAGCATGTTGTACGCGCAGCAGGTCTCGGCGGTGGTCGCGCTGATGGTCCCCGCGATCACGTCCCGCGCCTTCCAGGACTCGGTCGTACTGGTGCCGCCGATGCCGTACATACGATGCGGTACGACCATGCCCCAGAAGTTCTTCGAGGCGGTCAGGTAACGCTCCTCGCCGGTCGCGTCGTACAGCCGGACCAGACCGGTGAAGATCGGGATGTGCTGGTTGGCATGCAGTCCGTTGAGGGTGTCGGTGTTCGCGGTGCAGGCGTCGATGAGGCTGTCCAGGTCGAACAGCCGGGCCAGCGCGAGGTGTTCGGCCCTGCCGGTGAGCTCGTGCAGGTCGCAGACCGCCTCGGCGATCCCGCCGAACTCACCGCTGGAGAAGATCCCCCACATCCGCTGGAGCGTGGCGGCGGGCAGCACGGACAGCCGCGCGTACATCCAGTCGCCCATGCCGGACGCGAGATCCAGCGCCCGCTCGTCACCGATGGCGGTGTACGCGTCCAGCAGCCCCCGGAGGATCTTGTGCGCGGTGTAGTACGGCGCCCACACCTTCGTGTAGTCGCTGCCGGTCATCGACTCCAGCAGGATGAACTGCGTCTCCGGATAGGCCGCGAGGAACCCCGGGTGGCTGGGCCCGCCCCAGGTCCGGCGCAGGCTGGCGTCGAGGCCGCGCCCCGAGGCGTCCGCGAACGTCGAACCCGACGTCTCGGCGAAGGCGTACGAGACCAGGTCGCCGCTCGCCCGTGCGCTCTGCAACCCGGCTGTCTCGTCGGCGCTCAACGCCCGTGACCACATGTCGAAGCCACCGAAGGCGCCCGCGAAGACGGGGTCGGCGGGGTAGTGGGAGCGGCCGAGCCAGTGGTGGGCGAGGGCGCCGAGGGCGGCCGGGGTGAGGGACATGGCCGTGTTGCGGGCCACGGCCGTGCCGTTGACGTACAGCGTGCCGGTGCCGTCGGCGATCGTCACCGCGAGGTGGCTCCACCGGTCGAGGGGCAGTGCGGCGGTGCCGTCCATCGCCTGCTCGGCGCCCGCTCCGCCGGTGGTGATCGCGAACCGGGGCACTCCGTGCGCGTTGCGGGCGGCGAGGTAGAGGTACCGGGTGGTGTCGTTCCCGAAGTCGAACACCCTCGCCCAGGCGTCCTGATGACCGGGTTTCACCCAGGCGGACAAGGTGACGGCGGAGGCGTCCCCGAGCACACCGGCCGGCAACTCGGCGTACTGGTAGGACCCCCGGCCGTTCTCGGCGGCCCGCCCACCGAGCACCCCGGCCACGCTCAGCACGGAGGGCTCGTGTCGCAGGGCGTCGCGCACCTCGCCCAACGCCCCCACCATGGTGCGGATCTTCGCCGCGAACACGTCCTCACCGGTGCTCGCGTACGCCTGCGCCAGCATGGTCAGGAAATGCCCGGTGTAATGCCCGCGCAGATTCCCGTTGGCCTCCCCGTCCAGGCCCTCCCAGCCACCGGGCGCGACCGCACCGCCCGTGTCCAGCCCCGCGTTGGCCCGGAACACCTGCAACAGCCGGTTCACGTCGTAGCCGCGCGCATGGTCGAGCAGCAACGCCCGCTTCTCCGCGAACAGCCCGGGCTCCAGCGTCACATCCCCCAGCCCGAACGGCCGTACCGTCCAAGCCGGTTGCCCCGCGGCCGCCTTCCCGCCGACCGTGACGCCGGTCCCGCCGGCGGCGGCGACCATAGCCGTCACCTGGAGGAGGGTCCTTCGGGAGAAAGGCTGCGCCATGTGCACCTCATCTGTTTGAGATTTCGGACGGCGTTCGGGAATTCGTCCAGAAAATAGAGAAGAGGCGCGAGAGCGTCAACGGTACTGACGGGTAAAGGAGTTCAGGCGCCGGTGAGCCAGTCGTGGGCCGCGCGTGCCGTGAACTCCGCCTGGCCGCCCCGCAGCAACAGACCGGCCGCGGCGAACTCGGGCGCGTCGGCCTGCGCGGCGACGTACGGGATCGCGATGCAGCGCATCCCGGCCGCGTGCGCCGCTGCCGCTCCCGGGACGGCGTCCTCCAGGACCACACAGTCGGCCGGGGCGGCCCCGAGGCGCCGGGCCGCCTCCAGGAACACGTCCGGTGCCGGCTTGCCGTGGGGCACCGCGTCGGCCGAGACGACCGTGCGCAGGTACGCGCCCAGGCCCGTGCCGGCCAGGATCGCCTCGATCGCCGGGGGAGAGGAGCCGGAGGCCACCGCCATGGACACGCCCTCGGCAGCGAGCAGCTCCACGAACGTCCGCATCTCCGGGTACGGGTGTGTATGGGTGCGGGCCAGTGCCAGGTAATGCCTGTTCGTCTCCGTGAGCAACTCGGCCACCGAGGGCCGGAGTCCGTGGCGCTCCCGGAGCAGAGCCACCGTCTCCAGGGTGCTGATGCCGACGAAGCTCTCGTGCTCCGCCCAGGTGAAGTCCGTAACGCCGTGTGCCGCCAGGGTCTGCCGGGTCGCCTCGTAGTAGTTCGGCTCGCTGTCCACGAGGGTTCCGTCGAGATCGAAGATGACCGAGAGGCTGCCGAGATCGCACATAGGACCAGGATGCCGTTACGTGCGTGCCGCCCGGCCGATGGACTCCACCAGCGGCAGCAGCCGGTGCGGAACGCGTTCGCGCAGGGCCACCTCCGTGCGGGTGCGCACCACGCCCGGCAGGCTGATCAGTTTCTGGATCACATCCTCCAGGTGCGCGTTGTCCCGCGCCACCACCCGGGTCAGCAGATCCCCGCCGCCCGTGATCGAGAACGCCTCCACGATCTCCGGCACGGCGGCCAGCGCGTCCCCCACGTCGTCGAGATGGCCCTGCGTGACCTCGATGTGCACAAAGGCCAGCACCGGGTGGCCGAGTGCGGCGGGGGAGAGGGAGGGGCCGCCGCCGATGATCACGCCATCGCGCTCCAGCCGGTCCAGGCGGGCCTGCAGGGTGCCCCGGGCGACACCGAGGACGCGGGCGTACTCGCGCACGCTGGTGCGCGGCTGCTCCAGCAGCAGCCGCAGAATGCGGGTGTCGAGCTCGTCCACGGTCATGGCATACGACTGTACCAATGGCTCATGGCGACTTCCTGTCGACCTGGACCATCGGCCTTTGGGCCGGATGGTGGCGCCCGCCGAAGCTGGGCCAATGGCTCAGTGAAACCGGAGACACTTGAGCCGGTCGCGTCGGCGATGCTCTCATGTGTGTGTCGATGGCGCTGCGGATCCCCGCGGCGCCATTTCTGTGCCGTCCTTTCTGTGCCGTCCGTAGGAGGGGAAGCAGTGCTGAAGAGGGTGTTCGCGGCTCCGGACCCGGGGCGGGTGCGGCTGCGCTTCGCCGCGCGGGCCGTGCTGGGCATCGGCCTCGCCGTCGTGCTCTGTGGGCTGGCCGGACACTCCCTCACGGGCGCCGTCACCGGCGGGCTCGCCGCGCTGCTCGCCCTGTTCACGGTCGCGGACGCCACCGTGCGCGGGCAGGCCGTCACCACCGCGCTGCTGCCCGCCGTGGGCCTTCCCGTGCTCGCCGCGGCGGCCGAACTGCACGACGTGCCCGTCGCACGGGACCTGGTCTTCCTCGCCGTGGTCGGCGCGGGCGTCTACGCCCGCCGCTGGGGGCCGCGCGGCCACAGTCTCGGCGTGTTCGCGTTCATGACGTACTTCGCGGCCCAGTTCCTGC
The DNA here is from genome assembly GCF_040629895.1 of Streptomyces sp. NPDC005866. NCBI lineage: Bacteria > Bacillati > Actinomycetota > Actinomycetes > Kitasatosporales > Streptomycetaceae > Streptomyces > Streptomyces sp. NPDC005866. The sequence goes on along the minus strand of NZ_JBEXWP010000010.1, from coordinate 184,894 downwards.
ACACCACGCCCGGGCAGCTGCCCGAGCTGTACGTGGCTGTGCTGCTCTCCGTGCTCAGTGCGGCCACCGTGCGCTTCGGCCTGTGGTGTTACGAGCGCCGGCTGCCCCCGGCGCCGGCACCCGCCCCGCCCGCCGGCACCGGCCTGGCCCGGGTGACCACCCGGCAGGCCGTCCAGGCGACCGCGGGCGCGGGTTTCGCGCTGGTCGTCGGCCAGTCGGTGTCGGGCCAGCGCTGGTACTGGGCGGTCGGTGCCACCTGGTGGATCTTCGTCAACACCGCCTCGCGCGGCGACACGCTGGTCCGGGGCTTCCGCCGGGTCCTCGGCACGGCCATCGGCATCGCACTCGGTCTGCTCGTCGCCGTCCCCGTGCACGGCGCCCCCGTCCCCACCGCCGTCCTGGCCGCGGTCGCCGTCTTCGGCATCTTCTACACGGCCGCCGTCTCCTACACCTGGATGATGCTCTGGGTGACCTTCCTCGCCGAACTGCTCTACGGCCTCCTCGGCGTCCTCACCCCCGGCCTGCTGGCGCTCCGGCTCACCGAGACCGGCGTGGGCGCCCTCGGCGCCGGACTCGCCGCGCTGTTCGTGCTGCCGGTCACCACCCACCTCGCCACCGACGCCTGGATCCAGCGCGCCCTGCGCTGTGTCCACGCCTGCACGGCCGAGGCCGCCGCCCGGCTCGCCGGATCCGCCACCGTCGACCCGGCACCCCGGGTGGCCGAACTGGAGCAGCTGCTTGGCCGGGTACGGTTCTCGGTCGCACCCCTCGTCCACCCGCTCACCCCGATGCCCGGCCGCAAGCGCCGCGCCCGCCGGGTCCTCACCCTGCTGGACGACTGCGCCCGGGAGATCCGCGGTCTGGTCGCCGTCGCCGCCGATACCGAGGCCTCCCACGACGCCCGGCTGGCCACCGCCTGCTGGCGCGTCGAGGCGGCCGTCGAGGCACTCACCCAGGGCTCCCAACACATCACCGGCCCCGACGAACCGCCCACCGAGCCCGCCCTCGCCCATCTGCACGGCCTGGAGCGCGCCCTGGCCGAACTCGCCGAGCCGTTGCGCGCCTCCTCCGGCTCGCCCCTGGTCGGCGCCTGAGACGCGCCGCACCGGACGCCTTGGTCTAGACCGACTGCTACCGTCGGCCCCGGACCGGCTCGTACTGACTCGTACCGGCTCGTATCGAGAGGGGACAGCGGTGACAGACGGTGGCAGACGGCGCAGGGCGTTCATCGGGTCGTTCACGGCGGCGGGCGGGCCGGGGGTCGTCACGGCGGCGGTCCACCCGCACAGCGGCGCCCTGGCCCTCCTGGAGAGCGTCGACGGCGTCCCCGATCCGTCCTATCTCGCGCTCGCGCGCGGTGGACACACCCTGTACGCGGTCAGCGAGACCGCCGACGGCGCGGTGGCCGCGTACCACGTCCACGACGACAAGCCACGGCTCGCCGGACCGCCGGTCCCGGTCGACGCCAGCGGCCCCACCCACCTCAGCGTCTTCGACGGTCACGTGCTGACCGCCAACTACGGCTCCGGCAGTGTCAGCGCCGTGCCCGTCCGCCCCGACGGCACCCTCGCCGGGGTCGCCTCCGGGGTGCTCCAGCACACCGGCTCGGGCCCGCACGAGCGCCGCCAGCGCGGCCCGCACGCGCACCAGGTACAGCCGGATCCCAGCGGCCGCTGGGCGGTCAGCGTCGACCTCGGCACCGACTCGGTCCGGGTCTGCACCCTGAACGGCGGCGTCCTCGCCGTCCACCGCGAGTACGCCCTGCGGCCCGGCTCCGGCCCCCGCCACCTGGCCTTCCACCCCGGCGGCCGGTACGCCTACGTGGTCAACGAACTCACCCCGACCGTCACGGTCTGCCGCTGGGACGCCGACACCGGCGCCCTGAAGCCACTGGCCGAAACCCCGGTACTGCCCGGCGCCCCGGTTGGCGACGCCTACCCCTCCGGCATCGTCGTATCGCCCGACGGCCGCTTCGTCTGGACGGCGACCCGGGGCGAGGACGTCCTGACGACGTTCGCGGTCGACGAGGACCAACTGCACCTGACGGCGACGGTCCCGTGCGGGGGCCACTGGCCGCGGGCCCTCACGGAGTCGGGCGGCTACCTGTACTCGGCGAACGAACGCTCCGGGGACATCACATGGTTCGCCGTGGAGCGCGAGACGGGCGTGCCGCGCTACGACGGCTCGGTGGAGGTCCCGGCAGCCTCCTGCGTGGTCTTCGACTGACAGGCCCCGCAACGCGGCCCCAATGGGCGCGGGGCTGTGTCAAATCCACTCCACCGCGTGTGCGCGATGAACCCCCACCGGCGGCCGGCCGACAACCTCCGCACCACCCCAGAAAAACCGACGGCCCCTTCCGAGAAGGGGCCCGTCGAAGCGCATGCCGATCTCAGCGCACCGGCGCACCCTGCGGCTGCTGCGGAGCGATCCCCAGCGTCGTCGTGTACTTGGCCAGCGCCAGCTTGCCGATCGCCGGATACGGCCCCAGCGGCTCGGCCGTGGCGCAACCCGCCTCCTCGGCGGCCGCTGCCAGCAGGCCCGCGTCGATCTCGGGACCGATCAGATACGGCGCCAGCGCCAGCTGCTGCGAACCCGAGGCACGCAGCTGCTCCGCGACGGAGGCGATCGAACCCTCCTGGTCCAGCGCCGCGGCCATCACCGGCACGGCCAGGCGCGCTGCCAGCAGCATGCCGGTGATCCCGGCGGCCTGCACGGCCTCCTCGCCGCCCACCGAGGCGAGGATGATGCCGTCGGCCGCCGTTGCCACGGTGAACAGGCGGGCACGGTCGGCGCGGGCCAGACCGGCCTCCGAGAGGCGCACGTGCAGCGCCTCGGCAAGCAGCGGGTGCGGGCCGAGGACGTCGGTCAGGTCGGCGGCGACCCTGCTCTCCATGACCGCCTGGCGGACCTGGCGCAGCAGCGCGCTGTCCGGGCCGGCCAGCAGCGGCACGACGACCGCGACCGGACCGTCGGGCGCCTTGACGCCCTCGGCACCGGCGGCGACGGCCTGCTCGTAGCGGGCGGCGCGCTCCTCGGCGGCACGGGCGAGCACGGACTGAAGGGTGGGGAACTCCCCGTCGTCCCCGTCCAGGTACCCGATCCGGGCGTCCAGGCCGGGCAACTCGGAACGGGCGATGCTCACGACCTCCTCGGCGAGGCCGCGCGTGGCCGAACTGGGTGTACCCGGCACCGCGAGGACGAACGCGGGCGCGTCCTCGGGAGCCACCAGCGGTTCGGGGCGGCGATGCCGTCCGGGCTGGCGGGGTCGCGGCATTCGTACTGGCAGGCCGGACGCGGGCCCAGTGGGGGAGCTCATGGCGCCGCATGTTACTGGCTTATTGGGCTCCCCTGTTCGGGGAGGGTGCAGGTGAGCGGTATCCGTCCGGTTTTGTCTGATGAGTTACGCCTGATTCGGAGGTGATCTCGCCATCTGTCGGACACTTCATGTCTCAGTGGGATCAGTCCCCCTTTGTGTGCACTACGGAGAGCAGCCGTCCATCACCCGGCAGAGTGAGCCGACCGGTGATCAGGTCACGCGCGACGCGTACCGCTCCGTGCAGTGGATCGCCCTCCGCCGGAACCTGCCGCGCCTGCGGCAGCAGGCTCGTCAACTCCTCGGCCAGCGGTACGAGAAGCGGATCGCCCAGCTTGAACAGGCCGCCGGTGAGAGCGACTCGGGGCTCACCTGCCGTGGGGCAGACGGCGGCGGCCGACTCGGCCATGTGCCGGGCCGCCGCGCGCAGGATCCCGGCCGCGACCGGGTCGTGCGCGGCGCAGTCCGCGACCTGCGGGGCGAAGGAGGCCAGTACGGCGGGCCGGTCGGCGCGCGGATACAGCTGCCCGGGCAGCCCGGCCGGCGGCCCGAACCGCTCCTCGGCGCGGGCCCGCAACGCGGCCGAGCCGCCGTCCCGCCCGTCGAAGGAGCGCAGCGCCGCCTCCAGGCCCGCCCGGCCGATCCAGGCGCCACCGCCGCAGTCGCCCAGCAGATGCCCCCAGCCGTCGGCCCGCCGCCACCCGGTCAGATCGGTGCCGACGGCGATCAGCCCCGTACCGGCGGCGACCACCGCGCCCGGGCGCGGGCCCAGGGCGCCGACGTACGCCGTCACGGCGTCGGCGGCCAACCCGACCGTCCGCACGCCGAGCTCACGGGCCAGCGCGTCCGGCAGCTCGGCCCGCAGGGCGTCGCCGAGACTGGCCAGCCCGGCGGCGCCGACGACGACCGTCGTCACCCCGTCCAGCCCGTACTCGGCGATCAGCGCCCGTGCCATGGGCAGGAGTTGCTCCAGCAGATGCCCGGGGTCGATGCCTCGCGCACCCGTACGCACCGGCTCCCCGGACTCCCGCGGCACCGATGGCTCCCGCCCGGGTACGCCTACGACGGCCCGCAGCCCGGAGCCGCCGGAGTCGACGGCGAGAAAGCCGGGCCCGGAGCCCCCTGAGTCGACGGCGGGATTCTCCGCGCCATGGGAGCCGCCGCCCTTTCCGCTCACGGCCGGCGCCTGCCCACCGCCGGCGACCGGCCGAGGAGCGTCGTCAGCGGGCGTACCTCGGGCGCGACCGAAGACGACAAGCCCACCGCGTGTACGGGAGTCACTGGATGCAACAGGCTCCCCTCCTTCCCGGTGACCGACCGCGCGATCTGCCGGACCGGCTCGATGACCTCGATGAGGAGGAAGAGTAGCGCCGAGGACGGCGTCCGTGCGTGGGGTGCTCCGGCGCCTGTGCGCAACCCCGGTGGGTGCCAGTAGGGTGACGCGCTGTGGCACCACGACCCTTGCATGAACTTGTTGAAGCGGGCTGGGCGAAGGCTCTGGAACCTGCGGCCGAACGCATCGCCGCGATGGGGGACTTCCTGCGGGCCGAGATAGCGGCCGGCCGGACCTACCTCCCGTCCGGAGCGAATGTCCTGCGGGCCTTCCAGCAGCCCTTCGACGACGTCCGCGTCCTGATCGTCGGCCAGGACCCGTATCCCACGCCGGGGATGGCCATCGGATTGAGCTTCGCGGTCTCGCCCGAGGTGCGTTCGCTGCCGGGCAGTCTGGAGAACATCTTCCGGGAGCTGCACTCCGACCTGGGGCTGCCCAGGCCGTCCAACGGTGACCTCACGCCATGGACGGAGCAGGGGGTGCTCCTGCTGAACAGGGCACTCACCACCGCTCCGCGCAGTCCGGCCGCACACCGGGGCAAGGGTTGGGAGGAGGTCACCGAGCAGGCCATCCGGGCGCTGGCGGCGCGTGGTAAGCCCCTGGTGTCCATCCTCTGGGGGCGTGACGCGCGCAATCTGCGGCCGCTGCTCGGGGATCTGCCGGCGATCGAGTCCGCGCATCCCTCGCCGATGTCCGCGGACCGCGGGTTCTTTGGTTCGCGTCCGTTCAGCCGGGCCAATGACCTGCTGGTGCGGCAAGGCGGTCAGCCGGTGGACTGGCGTCTGCCGTAGGCCGTGGTGACAGCCCAAAGTGGGGCGGCCGTTTGCTCCTCGGACTGCGGACCACGGCACGGGGGCGGGCTTGTGGACGCCCGCCCCCGTGCCGGCCGGCGCTCCCGCGGTTCACGCGGATTGTGCGATCGACCTTCTGGCCCCCCACCGTCGGGTGCGGTAGCGGCCCGCCAGCCGGCAGACGACGTAGATGGTGAACGAGATGGTCGTGACGTAGGGGCTGATGGGGATGCTGCTGCCCAGGGCGAGCAGGATCCCGCCCTCGATCGAGACCACGGCGAAGGCCACGCTGAGCAGGGGAAGCAGAACCGGTGACGCGGTGACGCGGGCGGCGGCGGCGGCCGGCGTGACGACGAGCGTGAGGACCAGCAGAGCGCCGACGACCTGCACCGACAGGGCGACGGTCAGGCCGAGCACGAGCATGAAGGCGAAGGACAGCGACCGCACCGGCACCCCGCGGGCCTCGGCGACGTCCGGGTCGGCGCTGGCGAAGGCCAGAGGGCGCCAGATGACCGCGAGGACGACGAGGACCAGCGCGGAGGTGCCGATCAGCCAGGTCATCTGCGGGGTGTCGACGGCGACGATCTGCCCGGTGAGCAAGCCGAACTTGTTGGCCGCCCGGCCCTTGTAGAGGGCCAGGAACAGCACGCCGAGCCCCAGGCCGAAGGGCATGAGAATCCCGATCACCGAGTTGCGGTCCCGGGCGCGCGCCCCCAGCACACCGATCGCGCCGGCCGCGACCAGCGAGCCGATGATGGAACCCGCCACGATGTTGAGCTCCAGCAGCAGCGCCGCGGAGGCACCCGCGAAGGACAGCTCGCTGATCCCGTGCACCGCGAAGGGCAGATCGCGCATGATGACGAACACCCCGGCCAGGCCGCCGACCAGGCCGAGCGCGGCGCCGACGATGAGGGAGTTGCGGACCAGCGTCAGGAGTTCGCCGTAGTTGTCGAAGGCGAAGATCTGCTGCCAGATCGAGTCGGCGAGTGTCATGAGCGGACTCCGTCGGACTCGTGGGCTTCCTGGACGGGGTGGTGAGCCGGTGCGGCGACCTCGTCGGGTGCTCCGACGACCACGACCCGGCCGTGCACGCGGACGACGTCCACCTGGGTGCCGTACAACTGGGACAGCGATTCGGACGTCAGGACCTCGTCCGGTGTCCCGATCCGGTAGCCGCCCCTGGCCAGGTACAGCACCCGGTCCACCAGCCCGAGGATCGGGTTGATCTCGTGGGTGACGAAGACCACCGCAGTGCCGTGGGAGCGGCGTCGGGCGTCCACCAGTTCGGTGACGGCCCGCTGGTGGTTCAGGTCGAGGGACAGCAGCGGCTCGTCGCACAGCAGGATCCGCGGATCGGTCGCCAGGGCCTGCCCGATGCGCACACGCTGGCGTTCGCCTCCGGACAGCAGGCCGAGCGGGACATCGGCGTACGCCGAGGCACCGACCGCCTCCAGGATCCCGTCCACCCGGCGGCGGACGGCACCCGTGCGCAGCCTCGGCCCGAAGCGGTGCCCGTCGATCCCGAACCGCACGAGGTCGCGGGCGCGCAGCATCGCGTAGGCGGACAGGGCCGCCTGCTGCGGGACGTACCCGATGTGCCGGCCGCCCTTGTGCGCGGGCCGGCCGAGCACCGTCAGCGTCCCGGCGGACAGCGGCTGCCGGCCCAGCAGGGCACGCACGAGACTGGTCTTGCCCGAGCCGTTCGGCCCGAGGACGGCGAGGAACTCCCCGGGCCGCACGTCGAGATCGAGGCCCTGCCACACCACACGCTCGCCGTAGGACACGGCGGCGCCGCGCAGACCGAGCACCGGCGCGGTGCCGCTGCCGCCGGTCTCCGGGTCGCCCTGGCGGGACTTGGGTACGGGGATCACCGCCACTCGCCTCACTTGGCCAGCGCGCTCGCGAGCGCGTCGACGTTCGACGTCATCCAGCCGAGGTAGTCCTTGCCCTTGGGCAGGGTCTCGGTCACGGGTACGACGGCGATGCCGGCCGCCTTGGCCGCGTTCTGGACCTTCTCCGTCTGCGGGCCGGAGGTCTGCGCGTTGTAGACCAGCGCCTTGACCTTCTTGTCGCTGTACAGGGCCAGCGTCGTCTGAAGGACCTTCGGGGAGACGTCGCTGCCTTCCTCGATGGCCGCGCTGAACTCCTCAGGCGTCTTGTTCACCAGACCGCTCGCCTCGGTCATGTACAGCGGCACCGGCTCGGTGATGCCTATGCCCTCACCGCTGTGGTCCTTCTTGATCTGCGCTTCCTTCGACTCCAGCGGAGTGAGCTTCGACTTGAAGGTCTCGGCGTTCTTGGTGAAGGTGGCGGCGTTGCCGGGGTCGGCCTTGCCCAGCGCGGTGGAGATGCTGTCGGCGATCTTGGCGACGGTGGGGAAGTCGTACCAGACGTGCTCGTTGAGCCCGCCGCCCTTGGGCGCGGTCTTGCCGGAGACCTTGACGGCGTTGATCACTTCGGCGGTGGAGTTGCTGCTCTTCAGCATCCGGTCGATGAAGTCGTCGTAGCCGCCGCCGTTCTCGACGACGACCTTGGCCTTGGACAGGGTCAACTGGTTCTGGGTGTCGGCCTCGTAGGAGTGCGGGTCCTGGCCGGGGTCGCTGATGAGCGAGGTGACGTCGACATGGTCGCCGCCTATCTGCCCGACGATGTCGCCGTAGACGTTCGTCGAGGCGACAACCGTGATCTTGGAAGACGAGGCCGAGTCCGACGCGGAACTCCCGTTGCTTCCGGAGTCCGACGAGCTGCCGCAGCCTGCCAGCAGGGCCAGGGAGGCGCCGGTGATCAGCGCCAGGCGACGGCGGGACGGGGACGAGGGCATGGTTCCTCCGCGACGGGGTTGGAGCGGGAGTCTTCGCGAGTGGTGGAGCGGCCGGGCCGAAGCCGGGTCACTTACCACGCTAGGTGGAAATGAATGTCAGGACCATGGCTGGCCGCCATCGATATGACAATCGTTGCCAAGGCTTGACATGACGGCTACGCGTACGACGCGCTCCACTACGGACCGCCATCGCCGGCCGGCGGAAGGGGTGTGTCTCGCTCCCGGACGGGCGGGCCCGGGGCCGGCCCCGCCGGCCGGCAGCGATCGCAGATACCCGTCAGCTCCACGGTGTGTTCGACCTCGGCGAATCCCGTGGCCGCCGCCACGCCGTCCGCCCATCGCTCGACCGCGTCGGCGTCCACGGGCCGGCTGACGCCGCATCGACGGCAGACGAGGTAGTGCCGGTGTCCATCGGTGGGGCGCGGCCGGTACAGCCGCTCGCCGGTCCGCTCCCGTACGACGTCGACGTGCCCGGTACGCTCCAGTGTCCGGAGGGTCCGGTACACCGTGGTCAACCCGACCCTGACGCCGTCGGCTTCGAGTGCCGCATGCAGTTCCCTCGCGGACGAGAAGCCGGAGCAGTCGTGCAACGCGCCCATGACCGCGATGCGTTGCCGGGTCGTGCGCCAGGCCGGAGACGACTGCTCGGCCGACGAGTCGTACATGGGGCGGACCTCCCGGGATGCTTGGGCCGATTCCCCTCCCACGGTAAGTGAACACGATTTCCATAAGCGAGTGTTAGGTCACCCGAGGGTCGCCCGAGGGGCCTCCGCGGGTTGCATGGGGGCGATTGGGGCGCTGCCGTCGCGGCGGTGGGCTGTATGCCGGGTGGCTGCGGCGTCAGCCGGTCTTCTCTCGCGGTGTCCGCTCGCCCGCCTCGACGGCGAAGGGCAGCCGGTTGTCCGGCGGAGGCACTGGGCAGACGGGGAAGTTGTCGCTGAACGCGCACGGCAGGTTCACCGCCCGATTGAAGTCCAGGCGCACCTGGCCGTCCTCGTCCACATCGGAGATCACCAGTGAGCGGCCCGCGCTGTAGGTGGAGACGCCGCTGGTGCCGTCGGCGAACACGGTGTGCAGCGTGCCGCCGGAGCCCAGCACCCGCAGGGTGTAGGTGTGTCGGGCGTGCTGGAAGCGGACAAGCCGGGGGGAGTCGCAGGTGCGCTCGCTCAACTCCGGTCCGACGGAGCCGAGTTTGACCGGGCTGGGCGACTCGTACGGCTCGTAGTGGCCGGTGAGCACCCAGTTGGGGTCGGGCCCGAAGGTGGGGACCCCACGGAAGTTCCGTCGCGTCGGCGCGTCCGGGTCGTAGACCAGATCATGTAGGCGTCGCGGTAGGTGATGCCGATCTCCAGTTCGCCTGCCGTCACCCGCTGGTCGTCGGGGGGCGGCGGCCTGCGGGAGCCGCTTCACCATGCCGAAACTCTCGCCCCCGAACGACATCGTCGCTTCTTCCGGGTCGATGACCACCTCGCCGTGGTCCTCGGACCAGAGGCCCGGCAGCCCCGGGTAGTGGCGGAGGGTGGTGTCCAGCCAGTACAGGGATGGCGCCGACAGCCAGCCGTGCGGTGCGACGAGCCACTGCTCCCAATCAGCCCGCCATGCGGGCCAGTCCAGCGTGAATCGTTCACCAGCGATGTCCCGGCCGTACGCCCTCGTGCGGCACCCGCTTTCTCGTTGATCCGGTTCCGAGGGGCCCACCGTGCGCGGGCCGCGCGAAATCGGCAACTGAGCTTGCGGGAACGGCAAATGTGCGAGGACTGTGGGCCGTGCTCGCCGCAGCGTGGGCGGGCGTCCTGGGCTCCGGCACTGTTCGACGGCGAACGCTCTGCGCAAGCGTGGCGATGGCCGGGAGTACGTGTCGGGCGCACCGTCGCGGAGGGCCTGGCGCCGTCACCGGATCGCGGAGGCGCCGGGCTACTCCTGGGCGTGCCGGATGGCGTCCAGCACAATGTGGGCGACGTGGTCGTCGGTGAGGCCGTACCGGATCTCCCGGGCCTCCCGGTGTGCGGTCACGATGCGGGAGGTGCGCAGGATCCGGAGGTGCTGGGAGACCAGCGGCTGACTCACCCCGAGGGCGGTGACCAGTTCATGGACGTACTTCGCGCCCTCGGACAGTTCGCGCACGATGCCTAGGCGCACCGGGGAGGCCAGTGCCTTCAGGAGGTCACTGGCCGCCTGCAGGGAGCGTATCGGCTCGTCCGTAGGGGTCGCCGGAGAAGGGGGAACGGTTGCCACATGCAGACATTAGCATGTGGCAATGATTGTCGGTTCGCCTTCGTCTTCTCGCTACTGAACGCCGGGCCGGCTCAGTGGTCGTCCCAGTGCCCCTCGTGTGCCGCGTGGCGGTGGCCCTCGTGCACGTAGTCGACGTGGTCTTCGTGGGGTACGGCCACGTGCCCGCAGCCCTCGCCGTGCTGGTGGCCGTGGTCCTCGTGGCGGGCGTGGCCGGCATTCGCGCACTCGTCGATGTGGTCCCCGTGGGCGCGGTGGAGGTGGCCGTCGTGCGCGAAGTCGGTGTGGTCGCCGTGCGGGATGGCGACGTGCCCGCAGCCCTCGCCGTGCGTGTGCGCGTGCTCGTCGTGCGTGCGGTGCTCGGTGGCACTGGTCATCTCGTGCTCCTGGTTGTGCTCTGGGGTCGGTTGAGAGGTGGGGGCCCGCAAGTGACGCGTGGCTTCATGAATATATAGCAATGCTTGCATGTGTGGTGTGACAGCGCCACGCCGACTGTCGTGACGTGTCCAGTCCTGAGCGCTTAATGGCGGTTGTAGGCGGAAATGATTACGCCCGAACGATCGTCGGAGCCGCTCGGCCGATGCGGGCCGAAAGGGAAGGTGCCTGTCGTGGGAGTGCCCCTGTATCTGCGACCACGACTGGAACCACCGCTCAGCGCGCTGCTGGACGCCGGTCCGTTCCTGCACTCGCTCGTCGGCGCGCTCGGATCACCGCTCAACGTGCTGCTCCCGGAGCGGATCGCCGAGAACGCCGAGCGGTTCCAGGCCGTCTATCGTGCACACCACCTCGCCGGGCGGGTGTACTTCGCGCACAAGGCGAACCGGTCCAGCGCGCTGGTGCGACGGTTGGCGGCTGCGGACCCGGCCGGGGTCGGCATCGACGTGGCCTCGGTGGGGGAGCTGCAACACGCCCTGGGCTGCGGCTTCGCCCCGGACCGGATCATGGCCACCGGCCCCAAGGACCCCGAGTTCCTGTGGCTGGCCGCCCGCGCCGGCGTGACGGTGAACCTCGACTCACGCGGCGAACTCGACCAACTGGCCGAAATGGTACGGAAGTACGGCCTGCCCCGAACCGACGTGCTGCTGCGGCTCTCCGAGTTCGAGTCGGCACGGGACCTCCAGGGCGTGCGCGTGCTCTCGCGGCGCAGCCGCTTCGGCTCGCCGGCCGGGGACGTCGGCGAGCTGCTCTCCACCGTCGAACGCCACCGTGACGCCGTCGAGTTGACGGGCATCGCCTACCACCTGGACACCACCGCCCAGGCGGAGAAGGGCCGTGCCCTGGAGCACTGTGTGAAGGTCATGGACGAGTGCCGTGCCAGGGGTCTTTCACCGCGCGTCCTCGACATCGGCGGCGGCTTCGGGGCCGGCTATGTCGCCGACGCCGGTGAGTGGGAGCGCTACACCACCGCGCTGAGCGAGGCGGTGCTCGGTGCCCGCCCGCCGCTGACCTGGCGCGGACACGGCTACGGGCTGCGCAACGAGGCCGGCACGGTACGCGGGGCGGCGGCCGTCTATCCGGCGCACCGCCCGACCGCCGGCCCCGGCTACCTCGACGAGCTCCTCTCCCTGTCCGCGCCCTCCCTCGGCCGCCCGTCGGCCACTCTGCTCCTGGAGCACCTGTACGACCTCTACACCGAACCGGGCCGGGCTCTGGTCGACCAGTGCGGGCTCTCCCTGGCACGCGTCCTGGACGTACGGCGTACAGAGGATGCTTCCGGCCCGGGTGAGTACCTGGTGCGCCTCGGCATGAACGCCGGGGACGTGAGTCTGGAGGAGCACGGCGTGCTCGTCGACCCCGTCCTCCTGCCCCGCCCGGCACCCGAACCGGACAGCGACGAGGGCCCGGTGGGAGTCCACCTGGTCGGCAATCTCTGCCTGGAGGCCGATCTGATCACGCGCCGCACCGTCTTCCTGCCCCGGCTGCCGCGCGCCGGCCGAACTGCTGCTGGAGGCGGGCTTTGGCCATGTCGCCCCCGTCTGGCAGTTCGGCGACAGTCACGTCCTCGTCGCCGTCAAGGACTGACTCGTCGACTGAACTCGCCGGAGGGATCAGAGGCTGAGGCTCATCAGGATCTCGTCGCGGTCATCGCCGGGGGCCACCCGCAGCGCCCCTGGCCAGCGGCCGATCTCCGCCCAGCCCAGCTTGCCGTAGAAGTCCTCAAGACCCAGACCGGCCCGCGCGGACAGCCCCAGCCGTTCCAGCCCCATCTCGTCGCGGGCGATGCCGGGGACGCGGCGCATCAGTGCCGCGCCGATGCCCTGCCCGCGGAAGCGGGGGTGCGTCTGGACGTGGTTGACCACGCCGCAGTGCGCGACGAGCGGATGCTGATCGCGGCGCAGGAGCAGCCAGCCGGCCAGAACGCCCTCCACGGTGGCGACTAGCAGTCTGCTGCGGGGCGGGCCGAGTTCGCGGACGATCCGGTCGACTTCGGGCTCCACGTCCCCCGTGGTCACCGGCGGCAGCGGAAAGCCGGCGGCGATGACCGCCCCGCCCGCGTTGGTCACCGCCGTCCAGCAGTCGACCAGCTCCCGTCTGAGGTCAGCGGTGGCCTCGCAGGGCTCGGTGACCTGTGTGAACTCGGGAGTCTTACCCGTCACGTGCGCTGCCATGGCGATCACCCTGCCAGAGGAGCCGCCGCGGGACGGCCCGGTCGGTGTCCGTACCGGGCCGGGCGGTGCCGTGGCTGCGTCCACCGCCCGGCCCGGGGTCTCAGGTTCCCGCCGGGAGTGCGGGGTGCTCGTGTTCGCAGGTGTCGTCGATGCCGTAGGTCTCCCAGGCGGGGAACGGGTCGACGGGCGGCAGGCTCTCGCGGTCCGCCATGAGGCAGTCGGTCAGGGCCGCCGTCAGCGCTTCCGCGTGCAGGTCCGTGCCGATGAAGACCAGTTCCTGACGTTCGGCGCTCTCGTCGTCGTGGGCGGCGGAGGGCTCGAAGCGGGCCACGGAGCCGGCCTGCGACCACAGGCCGGTCACGTGCGGGCGGTTGGCCAGGGTGAAGAAGCCCTTGGACCGCAGGATGCGTCCGTAGGCCCCGCTGTCGAGCTCCTCGGTCACGAACGTCCACAACCGGCCCGGGTGGAAGGGCGCTTCGGAGCGGAACACGGTCGACGAGATGCCGTACTCCTCCGTCTCGGGCACATGGTCGCCGTTCAGTTCCCTGACCCAGCCGGGGGCCTGCTGGGCGCGCTCCAGGTCGAACAGCCGGGTGCCGAGCACATCGCCGACCCTCACCCGGCCGTGAACGGCGGGGACGATCCGGGCCGCCGGATTGAGACGGACGAGCGTCGCCCGAAGTGTGTCGGCGGTCTCCTCGTCCACGAGGTCCAGCTTGTTGAGGACGATCACGTCGGCGAACTCGATCTGGTCCATCAACAGGTCGCTGACGGTGCGTTCGTCGTCCTCGTACTGGTCCAGGCCGCGCTCCACGAGCTCATCTCCGCTTGCCAGTTCGGCCAGGAAGTTCGCCGCGTCAACGACGGTCACCATGGTGTCCAGCCGGGCGAGGTCGTCGAGCGTCGCCCCGTCGTCGCGGGCGAAGGCGAACGTGGCGGCCACGGGCATGGGTTCGGATATGCCGGACGACTCGATGAGGAGGTAGTCGAAGCGGCCCTCGCGGGCCAGCCGGTCGACCTCTTCCAGAAGATCGTCGCGCAGGGTGCAGCAGATACACCCGTTGGTCATCTCCACCAGCCGCTCCTCGGTGCGCGACAGGGCGGCCTCGCCGCCGCGCACCAGGTCGGCGTCAATGTTGATCTCGCTCATGTCGTTGACGATGACGGCGACGCGCAGGCCCTCCCGGTTGCCGAGAACGTGGTTGAGGAGGGTGGTCTTGCCGGCGCCCAGGAAGCCGGACAGGACGGTGACCGGCAGCCGGTCGGTGCAGTCGTACGGCACGGCGCTCAGCCTTCGGGGCGCAGGAGTCCGCGCTCGTACGCCTTGGCCAGCCGCTGCGGAACCAGGTAGGGGACGCCGTCGACGGTGACCGGTACGAGCTGCGGTGTGGTGGCCTTCCACTGCGCGCGGCGGTGGCGGGTGTTGCTGCGGGACATCTTTCGCTTGGGCACTGCCATGGGGGGTCCTCCTTGGTGAGCCGGTGGGCGGGGGCCAAACGCTACATGAAAATGGATCCCATTACTAATGACGGCAGGGAGGTCTGTGTCGTATGGTCGTGAAAACCATTTTCATTAGTGGCTTCCCGGAGGAGATCCCCGTCATGCGCCCCGCCCTGTCCCGTCGTCCCGTCGCCGTCCTCACGGCCGTCCTGCTCAGCGCCGGTGCGAGTGCCTGTTCCACGGCGGCCTCCTCGGGCACCGCCACCTCGTCCGACGGCCCGATCCCGGTGGTGGCCGCGGAGAACTTCTGGGGCTCCATCGCCCAGCAACTCGGCGGCAGCCACGTCAAGGTCACCAGCGTCATCAGCAACCCGAACGCCGACCCGCACGACTACGAGCCCACCGCCGCCGACGGCCGCAAGGTCGCCAGCGCCCGCTACGCCATCGTCAACGGCATCGGTTACGACGCCTGGGCCGACAAGCTGCTCGCCGCCAACCCGGACTCGGGCCGCACCGAGTTGAAGGTCGGCGACCTGGTCGGCCTCAAGCCCGGCGACAACCCGCACCGCTGGTTCTTCCCGGACGACGTCCACCAGGTCATCGAGAAGATCACCGCCGACTATAAGAAGATCGACCCGGACCACTCCACGTACTTCGACGCCCGCGCGAAGACCTTCGAGAACAGGACCCTCGCGCCCTACAACCAGCTCATATCGAGCATCAGGAAGACCTACGCCGGCACCCCGATCGGAGCCTCGGAGTCCATCGTCACTCCGCTCGCCGACGGCCTCGGCCTGAAATTGGTCACGCCTGGGAGCTTCCTCCAGGCGATCAATGACGGCACGGATCCGACGGCCAAGGACAAGTCCACGATCGACGGACAGATCGCGGGCAGGAAGATCAAGGTCTACGTCTACAACAGCCAGAACTCCACCCCGGACGTGCAGGCCCAGGTCAAGGCAGCCAAGGCGGCGGGCATTCCGGTGGTCACCGTCACCGAGACGCCCACCCCGGCCACGGCGTCCTTCCAGGACTGGCAGGTACGGCAGTTGACTGCGCTGAAGGCGACGCTGGCCGAGGCGGCGGGCAGGCGATGAGTTCCGAGGCCGTACGGGCACTCGTGCCGACGCAGCGGTCGGGTGCGGACGCGCCGGTGGTCTCCCTGCGGGGTGCGGCGGCGCGGGTGGGCAGGCGAATCCTGTGGTCGGACGTGGATCTCACGGTCGGTGCGGGGGAGTTCGCGGCGGTGCTCGGTCCGAACGGGGCCGGAAAGTCGACCCTGGTGAAGATGCTGCTCGGGATGGTGCCGCCCGCCGCGGGCGAGGTGCGGGTGCTGGGCGGGATGCCCGGCCGGACCGGGGACCGCGTGGGCTACCTGCCCCAACGCCGCAGCTTCGACGCGTCGCTCAGGATCCGGGGTATCGACATCGTGCGCCTCGGTCTGGACGGCGACCGCTGGGGCGTCCCGCTGCCGGTGCCCGCCCGCTTCAGCGCACGCCGGCGTGAGCAGCACGAACGGGTCGCGGACGCCGTCGAGTTGGTCGGCGCCACGTCGTACGCGCACCGGCCGATCGGCGCCTGCTCGGGCGGCGAGCAGCAGCGGCTGCTGATCGCCCAAGCCCTGGTGCGCGAACCGGAGTTGCTGCTGCTGGACGAGCCGCTCGACAGCCTCGACCTCTCACACCAGGGCGCCATCGCCGCGCTGGTCGGGCGGATCTGCCGACAGCGGGGGACGAGCGTGGTGATGGTCGCCCACGACGTGAACCCGATCCTGCCGTGGCTCGACCGCGTCGTGTACATCGCGGGCGGCGGGGTGGCCGCGGGGCGGCCCGAGGAGGTCATCACGACCCGGACGCTGACCCGGCTGTACGGCGCCCCCGTGGAGGTACTGCGCGCGACGGACGGGCGGCTGGTCGTGGTCGGCGCCCCCGAGCCGCCCGCCGTGCACAGCGATCGGCACGCCTCGTGACTGTCATCAGCGAGTTGTGGGCGTACCCGTTCATGGTCCACGCCTTCCGCGCCGGCACGATCGTGGCCGTACTGGCCGCCGTCATGGGCTGGTTCATGGTCCTGCGGCGGCAGAGTTTCGCCGGCCACACCCTCGCCATGGTGAGCTTCCCCGGCGCCGCGTTCGCGACGCTGCTCGGGATCAGCGCGGCCTTCGGCTACTTCGCGTTCTGTGTGGGCGCGGCCGTGGTCCTCGCGGCCGTGTCCCGGCGCGAGGCCGGACAGGACGCCGCGCTGACCGGGACCGTGCAGGCGTTCCTGCTGGCCTGCGGGTATCTGTTCGTCGCCCTGTACAAGGGCTTCCTCGGCGGGATCAACTCCCTGCTGTTCGGGAGCTTCCTGGGGATCACCGACGCACAGGTGCTGACCCTGGCCGTGATCGCGGTCGCCGCGCTTTGCGTGCTGGCGGTCATCGGGCGGCCGTTGCTGTTCGCCTCCGTCGACGAGGCGGTCGCCGCGGCAGGGCGCGTTCCGGTACGGGCGTTGTCGGCGGCGTTCCTGGTCCTGCTGGGCCTGGCCACGGCGGGCGCCAGCCAGATCACCGGCAGTCTGCTCGTCTTCGCGCTGCTCGTCATGCCGGCGGCGACGGCTCAACAGCTCACCGCACGACCGGTGATGAGCCTTCTGCTGTCCGTGCTGATCGCGGTCTCGGCGGTGTGGGCCGCTCTGGTGGCCGCCTACTACTCGCCGTATCCGATCGGGTTCTACGTGACGACGTTCGCCTTCGCCGCGTACGTGCTGACCCGGCTCGGCCGGCTCCTGGGCCGCGCCCAGGAAGGCAGCACCGCATGAGTGCCTTCGAGCATCCCTTCTTCGTCCATGCCCTGCTCGCCGGCACCGGCATCGCGGCGGCCGCCGGGCTGGTCGGCTACTTCCTGGTGCTGCGCGCCCAGATCTTCACCGGCGACGCGCTCGGCCATGTCGCGTTCACGGGCGCGTTGGGCGCCCTCGCGGCGGGAGTGCACCCACGGCTGGGACTGTTCGCCGGCACCATCGCCGTGGCCGTCCTGACCGGGGCCGTCGGGCGGCGGGGACGTGCCGACGACGTGGTCATCGGAAGCGTCTTCTCCTGGCTGCTGGGCCTGGGCGCCTTCTTCCTCACCCTGTACACGACCTCACGGGGCGCCACGCACGGTACGGCGGGCGTGAGCGTCCTGTTCGGCTCGGTCTTCGGGCTGTCGGGAGGCCAGGCGTGGACCGCCGCCGCGACGGGCGCCGGGATCTGCGGGGCCGTCCTGCTGCTGGCCCGCCCGCTGCTGTTCGCCTCGGTCGACGAGGCGGTGGCGGCGGCCCGCGGAGTACCCGTCCGGGCTGTCGGCATCGCCTTCCTCGTCCTGGTCGGAGCCTGCACGGCGCAGGCCACCCAGGCGGTCGGCTCACTGCTGCTGCTCGGCCTGCTCGCCGCGCCCGCGGGAGCCGCACACAGACTCGTGCAACGGCCTTACCACGCCCTGCTGTTGTCGCCGGGACTCGCGGTTGCCGAGATGTGGACGGGGCTGGCGCTCAGCTATGCCGTGCCGGTACTGCCGCCGAGCTTCGCCATCCTGGCGACGGCGACGGCCGTGTACGCGGTGACGGCGATCGCCGTGCGACCTCGCCGGGGTGCGGTGGTGTGACATCGGCTCAGCGAATCCGGCGGACGACCTCCGTGATCGTCTCGTCGTCGGCCAGGTCGGTCTTGTTGAGCACCACCCGGTCGGCGAAGGCGATCTGCTCGACGGCCTCGTTCTCCACGCCCTCGGGCTTGACCTCGTCCAGTTGCTGGAGCACATGGGCGGCGTCGACGAGGGTGACAATGGCGTCCAGGCGCAGCTGGGCGGCGATTTCGTCGTCCATGAAGAAGGTGTGCGCCACGGGCGCCGGGTCGGCCAGGCCGGTGGTCTCGATGAGGATGTGGTCGAACTTCTCGCGGCGACGCATCAACGCGCCCAGGATGCGGATGAGATCTCCTCGGACGGTGCAGCAGATGCAGCCGTTGTTCACCGGCCAGGGCTACCAGCACGAGGTATCCACGCGGCCCTCCCCCTAGTGCCGCTGCCCGCTGACACTGCGGGAACTGCTGAGCAACCCCTGGTCTTCGTAGTAACGCAGGCAGGGCGTCAAATCCCCGCCCTCGGCTGATGCCGGTGGTCGACGCGTGCGGGGTCTGCCGTACCTTGCCCGGCTTCGGTGACGTCGACGCATCCGCCGGTCAGCCGCCGGCCGGCGTCCAGCGGATCCGCGTACTGGCCAGCGAGACCACGAGCGCCGCTGCCGCGACGACCGCCAGCCCCCACACCAGGCTGCTCGAGTTCGCCACGAACCCGATGACCGGTGGCCCGGCGAGCAGACCCGTCGTGCCCATCGCGGCGACCAGGGCCAGCGCCTCCGAGCCCTGCTTCGCCGCGGCCACGTAGACGCACGGGGTGACGGCCGCACAGCCCAGCCCGACGCAGGCGAACCCGACCAGGGCCGCCGCCACACCCCCGCTCACCAGGGCGAAGGCCAGCCCGGCGGCGGCCAGCGCACTGCCCGACAGGACGACCCGCCCGTCGCCCCAGCGGCTGCGCCAGCCATCGGCGAAGAGGCGGGCCACCACCATCATGCCCGACACCACGGCGATGCCCGCCGGCGCCAACTCCGCTGAGGCATCGGCGACTTCCCTCAGGTAGAGGGCGGACCAGTCGTTCATGGCACCCTCGGTCACCGTGCCGAACGCCATGGCGCAGCACATCCAGAGCGTCATACGGGACGGCAGGCTCCATGCGCCGCCGCTCTTCTTCTCCTTGGCAGGCTTCTCGTCGGCGGACGCCTCCTCGTCGAGCAGACCGGGGCGCGCCACGGCGGACAGCAGGACGAGCAACACGGCGGCCACGCCGAAGTGCACCGCCACCGACGAGGTCGCCGCGTTCATGCCGGAGGCGAGGAGGGCCGCGAGCAGGGAGCCGGCGCTGAACGTCGCGTGCAGCCTGGCCATGGCGTTGCGTTCGTACCGGGTCTCCAGGGCCGCTCCCTGCGCGTTCATGGCCACGTTCAGGCATCCCACGAACACCCCGTCGGCCACCATGACCAGCAGGGCGACGGGATAGTCCGGCGCTGCGGCCAGTGCGACGAGCAACAGTGTCAGACAGAGGGCCGACAGCAGCGCCAGCCGGGCCGAGCCCAGCCTTTTCATGAGCACCGGCACCAGCGGGAACGACGCCACGGCACCAAGGCCCGCGGCCATCAGCAGCACCCCCACCTCGGCCGCTGTCAGACCGAGGTCCGCCTTGAGGGCGGGAATCCGCGAGGCCCAGGTCGCGTACTGGAAACCGAGCGAACAGAACAGTGCGGCGATGGCCAACTGGGCGCGGTGAAAGGGATCATGGACACGGAACACGCACATCAACTCGCTTGGTCGACTCGGCCGTCGCCTTGGGCATGGAGACGGGACATGTAGACGGCGTTCGTGCCGTAACCGCCCGGGGCGATCCCCGGGTGCGCGGTGAATCCGCGCGCCGACCAGAACGGCTCGCTGCCGCCGACGGCGATCAGCGAGATCCGCTCGAACCCGCGCGAACAGGCGGTCAGTGTCAGGTGGTTCAGGAGACGCTGGCCCAGTCCCCTGCCGCGCAGCCGCTCCGTGACCACGATGTCGTGCAGGTGCAGATTGCGTGCGGAGCGCGAGGGGAGCGCAGGCGCCTCGGTCCGTCCGAGGTCCGGATATCCGAAGGACGGATACGGCAGTGCCAGCACGTACCCGGCCGGCCCTGAGCCGACGTCCAGGACGAAACAGGTGTCCGGCGAGGCGTCCGCTCGGGACCGCAGCTCCGCGCGCCCCTCCGACAGGCCGAGTGCCGTGTAGGCACGGGACTCCATCGCGACGATGGTGTCCCAGTCGGCGTCGGTGATGTGGCGTATGTGTACGTGGTCGCGGCTCATGGTCGTCCCCCGCCCGTGCAGACGTACGGGAGCGGGTCGAAGCCGTTGAACCCCTGGGTCGTGTAGCTGACCGCGTAGGCGCCGCTGGACAGTACCCAGACCGGATCTCCCGACGACAGATCCGCGGGGACCTGCACAAGACCGTGCTCATGGGGGTAGGCGTCGTCGCTGTCGCAGGTGGGACCCGCGACGACGGCCGGAACGGACTCGGCGTCACGGTGCGTGGGGAAGACGAGCCGGTACTGCAACGCGTCCATCTCGTACAGGCCGTTGAACTTGCCGCAGCTCAGGTAGAGCCAGTACTGCGGCTCGCCGTCGGACCGCCGCCGTTTCGACAGCCTCGCCACATGGGCCCGGATGACCCCGTGATCGGCGACGAGATGGCGCCCCGGCTCCATGACGAACCCGAGGTGTTCGCCGTGGACCTTCCTGAGCTGGCGCACGCCCTCGCGGATCACGGCGAAGATCTTGTCCAGCGGGGGGTCCAGCGGTGTGCCGTACCGGTCGAGGTATCCGAGGGCCGGCAGACCGCCGCCGAGGTTGACATGGTCCAGCAGGATCCCGCGCCGGCCCAGGGCGGTCAGGACGTCCGCCAGGCGCTCGACGGCACTGTGCCAGGCGTCGGCCGTCATCTGCTGGGAGCCGACGTGCACGGACAGCCCGGAGGGGGTCAGTCCCTTCACCCGTGCCGCCTCGAGGATGCGCACCGCGTCCGCCGGCGCGCAGCCGAACTTGTCGCTGAGCCCCCACAGTGCCCCTTCACCGTCGGTCGCCAGCCTGACGAACACCCGGGCTCCCGGAGCGTGGGCCGCGATCGCCGCCATGTCCTCCAGGCTGTCGGTGGCGAAGTCCCGGACCCCGAGCCGGTGGGCTTCGGCGATGTCCCGGTCCGACTTGACGGTGTTGCCGTAGTGCATCCGGCCGACCGGCACGCCCGCGCGCAGCGCCTGCTCCAGTTCGCGGGGGCTTGCCCCGTCGACTCCGGCGCCCTTCCCGGCGAGGCACGCGAGCACCTCGTCCACCGGGCAGGCCTTCATGGCGAAACGGACGTCGACGCCGGGCAGTTCACGCCGCAGCCGGTCGTAGCCGTCCTCGATTCCGGTCAGGTCGAAGATGATCCGGTCCTCGGTGGAGCCCTCCAGTACGGTGATCATGTGCGATCTCACCGCTGCTGCCCGGGCGTCGCAGGTACGGAGGTGAGCCTCGCCGCACGCACCAGCGGTTCCCACACCTCCGTCAGCAGGGCGAAGTCCTCGATGTCGCCGCGGGCTTCGTCGAGGAGGCGTTCGCGGCGCTGCCACAGGAGATCGGCGAACTCGGCGTATCTGCCGCCCAGTTTCCGGTAGGCCGAGTCGAGGACGTCCAGCCGCCGGACGTTCTCGCCCGGGTCGAGCCGCGCGCTCTCCCTCGCCAGCCGGACGACGGCGGACGCGCGCACCTGCCCCTCGCCGTCGAGCAACCGCGCGTCTCCGCGGGCCATTTCGGCGTAGATGAAGTTGAAGTAGAGCATGGACAGCAGGAACTTGACGAAGCGCAGCTGGTACGCGATCAGACCGGAGTCGGTCTTGCGCTCACCCGTGTAGAAGTTGACGATGTTCCGGTTGTGCAGAACGCCCGGCAGTGCGGCGTCGTGGACCAGGTGGATCAGGAAGTAGTCGCTGCCGATCGTGTCGGTCGCGGGCGGCAACGGCACGCGCTCGTGTACTCCGTGGAAGCTGATGTTGCACATGTCCACGCGCATGGGGTCGACCAGGGCCAGCGTGGAGTGATCCGTGGTGAAGGCGTCCGAGCCCGCGCCGCGGAAGGACTCGTCGACGAGTTGTCTCTTCTGCTCGTCGGACCAGTGGCCGGGCGCCCACAGACCGACCATGTCGTGGTAGACGGCGAGGTCGATCCGGAGTATCTCGCCGATGTCCACGGACAGTTCACCCACGAACGAGCTGCCCACCATCGCGACCCGTCTGCTCATGTGGTCGGTGGCCAGTGCGTTCTCGGTGACGTCGTGGGCGGCGTCGGCCGCGCGCCTGCCAAGGGACATGAGTTCGTGATGGACGGGGAAAACGTTGTCCCCGTTCACCACCTGGTAGCGGCTGTCGGAGTCCCTGCGGTGGACCGACTCGCATCCGAGCGCGGCGGCGATGAGGAACGCGCGGTTGGTGCAGGCGCCATAGGAGACGCCGGGCGGGAGCATCAGGTCCAGCAGCAGATCGGGCTTCATGACTCCGGCCCGGTCGATCACCCGCCGCAGAAACTCCCGCTGCTGCTCCTCGTCGAGATGGTGTACGACGATCCGCGGATCGCCCGGGATGCGGCGCACGGCCTCGGCGTGTTCCGCATGGACCGGTGCGGAGCAGGAGTCCAGGATCAGAAGATGCACCTCGGTGCCGAAGTGATCGGCCGCGTAAGCCGCTTCCTCGGCAACGGCGGCGATCGTCGCGGAGCAGGGCCTGTTGGTGGGCAGGGTCAGACAGATTCGGCGCATGTCTCTTCTCCGACCGGTATCTCTCCTCCGACCCGCTCAACCGGCTCGAGGGCCTCGTCGAGGTCCGCCCCGTTCCAGGACTTGAGGCCCAGCAACTTCGCCCCCAGTTCGGTGAGGTCGGCCCTGCCGTACCGCAAGGACTCGTGTCGGGTGGCGTCGCCGAGCAGCGTCGCGTTCCAGTCCGGCGTACTGAGCGTGCGCCATGACTCGATCCGGGAACGCCTGAGCGCCTGGTGGGACTCCAGCGCCGGCATCATCGAGAGGTACTGGGCCGCACGCACCGCCCCGTCGGAGGTGTTGGGCGCCACGCCGTGCGCCAGCAGGCCGTTGAAGATCAGCAGATCGCCGGCCTCGAGTTCCGGTCGCACCACGGGGAACTCCGCGCGGTCGATCCTGGGCCGGATCGGGTCGCGGTCGTCGGGCTGGAACGCCTTCCACTGGTCGAACCGCTTGAACAGCTCGGGGCAACACTGGAATCCGCCGAGTTCCGGCCGGGTGTCGGTCAGGGCGATGATCCCCTGGACCCGTTGCGGCAGGACTCCGAGGGTGGTGTCGACATCCCAGTGGAGCTCGATGTCGAACCCCTCCTGCGTGCCCGGGATCAGGGCCCGGTCGCGATTCTTGACGTTCGGCGGGTTCAGGTTGAGCCGGTCGAGCGTCACCCACAGCTCTTCGCAGTCCCACACGTCCACGAACGCGTCGTAGACCCGCTGCGTCTGGCGGCTGTCCCACAGGAGCTGGTGGTGGTAGGCCTCGACGAAGCCGTAGATGTGCAGTTGCCGGTCCAGGTCCGAGCGGTATTCGCGGTCCTCGTACCAGGTCTCCGGGCGACCGGGGTGCAGACCCTGGAACTCCCAGGCGAAGTCCAGCAGCCGGCGGGCCGACGAGGCGGGGATCGCCTCCTTCACCACGACGTATCCGTAGGTCTGCCAGAAGGCGAAGTCCTCCTCGGAGAGGACTCGGAGGGGGCGGGTCTTGTGCAGGTCCCGCAGGGGTGTCGGGGCGAGATAGGTCTCGCCGTCCGAACTGAAGTAGGGGAGGTTCGACGGGGCTCGATGGAGATAACGGTCAGTCGTGGGCATGCGGTGCTCCAGACCTCGATCTCAGGTTGCGGCGACCCCGATCGGGTCGCCAGATGCGCGGAGCGAGGGCGGTGGTTGTTCCCGCAGGATCACTGCACCACGTGACACACCAGCCCCGGTTCGAACTCGCGCAGCCCTAACTTGGACTAGACCAACTCGTCGTGTCAAACATGGCAGTTGAGGCCGTGTTTTCGTCAAGAAGGCGGAAATCGGACCCACTTGACAGGAGCGGCTAGCCTAAGCGGAGACTCATTGGTCTGTACCAACTGAAGGGCACGCTCGATGGTCTCCAGCACACACGGCAAGGACTTGCGACGACTTGCGCTCTCCGTCCTGCAGCCGGGGTTCGTGGGCACCGACGCGCCGGACTGGGTGCTGCGTGAGATCGGTGACGGGCTGGCCTCGGTCGTGCTCTTCGCCCGCAACATCGTCTCGATCGACCAGGTCGCCCGGCTGACCGGCCGACTACGCGCGGAGAACCCCGAGTTGGTCATCGCGATCGACGAGGAGGCCGGCGACGTCACCCGGATCGAGTCCGCGACCGGCTCCACCCGGCCCGGCAACTTCGCCCTCGGCACCGTCGACGACACCGAGCTCACCGAGGCCGTCGCCGCCGACCTGGGCCGACAGCTGCGCGCCGCCGGCATCAGCCTCGACTACGCGCCCAGCGCGGACGTCAACTCCAACCCCGACAACCCGATCATCGGGGTCAGATCCTTCGGCGTCGACCCGACAGTGGTGTCCCGGCACACCGGCGCATGGATCCGGGGCCTTCAGTCGGCCGGGGTCGCCGCCTGCGCCAAGCACTTCCCCGGCCATGGCGATGTCGCCGTCGACTCCCACCACGGGCTGCCCACCTACGGCGCCGACCGCGAACAGATCGCCGCCCAGGCCCTGCCGCCGTTCCGCGCCGCCCTGGACGCCGGCGTGCGCGCGGTGATGACCGGCCACCTGCTGGTCCCCGCCTACGACACCGACCTGCCCGCCACGCTCAGCCGGCGCATCCTGGACGGACTGCTCCGTCAGGAGCTCGGGTTCGACGGCATGGTCGTCACCGACGCCATCGAGATGGGTGCCGTCGCCGATCGCTACGGCATCGGCGGGGCCACCGTGCGAGCCGTCGCCGCCGGTGCCGACGCCGTCTGCGTCGGCGGTGAGAACGCCGAGGAGGCCACCGTCGGACTGCTCGCCGACGCCCTGGTCGACGCCGTCGTGTCCGGGGACCTCCCGGAGGTGCGGCTCGCCGACGCGAGCGATCGCGTGCGGGAGTTCGCGGCGTGGTCGGCAGGCCTGCGCCCGGCCGGCCCTGCCGGCACGAACGGCACCCGCATCGGCATCGCGGCCGCCCGCCGGGCCATCCGGCTGACCGGCGCCGTGCAGGACTCGGTACCCCTGTCCGCCGCACCGCACGTGGTGGAGCTGGTGCCCACCACCAACCTGGCCATCGGCAAGGAGACCCCCTGGGGCGTGGCCGCCCCGCTGGTCGAGCGACTGCCCGGAACGACCTCCGTCCGGGTGTGCCAGGAGGACCTGCGGTCACGCACCGCCACCCTGAAGACGCACGCCCTGACACCCGCCGCGGGACGCCCGCTGGTAGTGGTCGTCAGGGACGCCTCCCGGCACGGATGGATGGCGCACGCCCTCGCCGAGCTCATCGCCGCTCGCCCCGACGCGATCGTCGTGGAGATGGGCCTGCCGGGCGCCCCTGTCCCCGCGGCCGCCCAGATGTTCACACACGGTGCCACCGCCGCCTCCGGAGTGGCCGCCGCGGAAGTCCTGGCGGGGGTCCATTAGCGCCCGGACAGTTCAACAACCGTATCCGCGCGCAACGTTGACGCGGCCACGGCTCTTTCCTACCTTCTGGGAGCGCTCTCATATCCCTCGCCAGAGCAGGCAGGCCCCATGACCCCCATACAGAGACCACGACGGCGCCGCCTTCCCCGCATCACGGCCGCACTCGCCCCGGCGCTGCTCGCCGTCCTCGTCCCGCCGGCACCCCCGAGCCTCCGGTGCGACCTCTACACGTACCTCCATGTCCGCCACCCGTGACCCGCGCGGCCTGCTGTTCGGCGGCGCGGTCCGAGCCTGCGGTCGCGAGGCGAGCCACAACCAAGGCAGTTGCACCGCCTGGGTCCGGCCCTCGCCGACCCGGGCGCGCGCGGCGGCGGAGGCACTGGCGGCGTCCTACAACCCCTACGAGGGCTGGTGGCGCAGCAGCTGGTGGAACTCCGCCGCCTCCCTCACCGCGCTCATCGACTTCGCGAAACGAACCGGCCGGCACGACTACGACCGGATGATCGCCCGCACCTTCGAACAGAACCGGGGCACCTTCGCCGCGGGCACGCGAAGCTCCGACCCCGTCGAGGGGGACTTCATCAGCCGCGCCATCGACGACTCGGCATGGTGGGCCGTGGCCTGGCTGGCCGCATACGACCACACGCACGAGCAGCGGTATCTGGACGAGGCGATCACCATCACCGACTACGTCCACCAGTACTGGGACACCGGGACGTGCGGCGGCGGCGTGTGGTGGGACCGGGAGCGCACCTACAAGAACGCCGTGACCAACGGCCCCTATCTGTGGCTCACCACGTCCCTGCACCAGCGGATCAGCGGCGACACCGTGTGGGGCACCCGCGCGACCACGGCGGCGGACTGGTACCTCGCCGCCGGAATGATCAACTCGGCCGGCCTGGTCAACGACGGCCTCACCACGAACTGCGCCAACAACTGGCAGACCGTCTGGAGTTACAACCAGGGTCTCGCCATCGGCGCCTTCACCGAGCTGTGGCGCTCCACCGGCCAGAGCCGGTACCTGGACACCGCCAGGCGCCTGGCGGACGCCGCGATCGCCTCGCCGGCGCTGACCCGCGACGGCGTCCTGACCGAGTCATGCGACACCGGCTAATCCTGCGACGACAATCAGAAGCAGTTCAAGGGCATCTTCATGCGGCACTTCGCCGACCTGGCGAACGGCACCGGCTCCGCCACCTACCGGGCGTACATCACCCAACAGGCCGACTCGGTCTGGACCACCGACCGCGACCCCCTGAACCGGCTCGGCCAACGCTGGTCCGGCGCCACCCCGAACCAGCTGGACTGGCGAACCCAGGCCAGTGCGCTCGGGGCGCTCACGGCGGCGGACGGTCTGTGAGCGTCTGCATCCACGGCGCTGGTGATCCGGGCCCGCATTACCGGCACTGCGGGCCCGAACCACAGGGCGTTCAGCTCAGGCGACGACCGCCGCCCGCACGCACAGCACGTCCGGCAGATGGGAGGCCAACTGGCGCCAGCTGTCGCCGTCGTCGGCCGATGCGAACACCTCGCCGTTGCGATTGCCGAAGTACACCCCGGCCGGATCCGCGTCGTCCGTGCAGAGCGCGTCGCGCAGCACCGTGCCGTAGTGGTCCTCCGCCGGCAGCCCCGCCGACAGCGGCTCCCAGGTGTCGCCCGCGTCGGACGTACGGAAGACCCGGCAGCGGTGCTGGGCGGGCACCCGGTCCGCGTCGGCGTTGATCGGGAACACATACGCCGTCTCCGCGCGGTGCGGATGGGCGGCCACCGCGAAGCCGAAGGTGGACGGCAGTCCCGCGCCGATGTCGGTCCAGTGCGCCCCCGCGTCGTCGCTTCGGTACACCCCCCAGTGGTTCTGCAGATACAGCCGGTCCGGACTGCCCGCGTCCTGGGCGACCTTGTGCACGCACTGGCCGAACTCCGGGTCGGGGTCCGGCAGGAACACCGCGGAGACACCGGAGTTGGACGGTGTCCAGCTCGCGCCGCCGTCGGTGGTGCGGAACACCCCGGCCGTCGAGACGGCCACCGTCACCGACTTGGGGTCCCGCTGGTCCGTGACGACGGTGTGCAGGCCCTCACCGCCGCCGCCCGGCACCCACTGGTCGCGTGTGGGGTGCTCCCACAGCGGCCGGACGAGATCGAAGCTCTCCCCGCGGTCCTCGGAGCGGTACAGCGCGGCCGGTTCCGTGCCCGCGTACACCACGTCCGGTTCGGCGGCGGCCGGGTGCAGCTGCCAGACCCGCTCCAGCGAGGCCTGGGTGTCCTTGGGGAACTTCACGGCGGGCCGGGCCGGTTCGGTCCAGGTGCGGCCCAGGTCGTCGGAGTGGAACACCGACGGCCCCCAGTGCGCGCTGTCGCCGCCCGCCAGCAGCCGGGGCCGCTCGCCCCGGGTGTCGATGGCGACCGAGTAGATCGCCTGTGCGTTGAAGTACGGACTCTCGTCGAACTCCCAGGCGCTGCCACCTCGCCGCCGCCCGAGGAACAGACCCTTGCGGGTGCCCACGGCGAGCAGTACCTCGGCCATGCCCATCACCTCCATGACGTCTTTGTCACAACCCACCTTCAGATATCGGCCAGTCTGCACCCCGCCACTGACAGCGACCTCAGGACCGTTCGTTTTCGCAGCTCAGGGTCGTCGTGTCGGCTGATCGAAACAAGCGGGCGGAACTCGTTCCGGAAGACGCCTGCGCGATCGGGGTCAGTCGTGCGACCGTCGCCTCGGAGGTTCGCTGTGAGCAACGGAACGGCCTCTCCCGTATGGGAGGGCGGTCCGGGCTGTCCGTGCGCGCGTGAGGAGGATGCCTTTGAAGGCGTTCCGTGGTCCGAAGGTCTGGTTGTGGCGCTGGCGGCGCAACCCGCTGAAGCGCCGAGCCGACACGATGGAGGCCTGGGTGGTGCTCGGCGCCTGGCTGTTCACCGTCCTGGCCGGGGTGCTCGGCGGCCTCGAGGCGGCCCGGTCGGTCGAGGACGGCCTGGCCCGCGAGCGTGTCGAATGGCACCCGGTCGTGGCCCATGTCATGGACAAGGCCCCAGGAGGGTCCGGACCGAAGTCCGACTCCTCCGGCGGCGAACGGGTCTGGGCGAGGGTGGGCTGGACCGTCACCGACGGCTCCGCGCACACCGGCCAGGCCCGGGTCTCGGCCGGCAGCAGGGTCGGCACTCCGGTCACCCTCTGGTCGGACCCCCAGGGGCATCTAGTCACCCGGCCCGCCACCGCCTCCGAGGCCCACTTCCGCTCCGCGCTGATCGGCGGTCTGGTCGGGCTGAGCGCGGCCGCCGTCCCCTTCGTCGCAGGGCTCGTGGTGCGCGGCCGGCTGGAACGGCGGCGGATGGATCGCTGGGACGCGGAGTGGTCGCGGCTCGGGCCGCAGTGGGGGCGTACGACCGGCTGAGGCCGTCGCCCGTCCCGGGGGCTCCGAGGTCACTGACTGGCCAGCGCCTCCCGGCAGTTGGCGAGCAGCCGCTCGTCCTGGGCGATGTCGTGGCTGCCGTACCCGCCCGGCCGTGCCGTGTGCCGTCGGGCGGTGGCGAGTTCGGCCGCCACCAGGTCGCGCAGCGGTGCGCCCGCCGGGCCCATCGTGGCCAGGCACTTGGCGATCGTTGCGCGGGCGTACGGGTTCTCCGACCAGGCGGCCCGGAACACCGGCAGCACGGGACCCGGATCCCCCTCGATGCGCCACAACGCCCGTGCCGCCGTGGTCCGTTCCCACACCCGGCCGGATCCGGCCAGCCCCCGCAGCGCGGGCAGCGCGTCCCGTGCGGCGGGCCCGAGCCGCCCCAGTTGCTCGGCCGCGGTCCTGGCACTGCGGCCGCGGCCGTACCTCAGCTCCCGTAACAGTGCGGGAAGTACGGCGTCCGCGTCGCCCTCCGCCGACCACAGGGCCCCCGCCGCCAGGGCCGCGTGCCGGGTGTCCAGGAGCCGGCGCAGCACCGGCGCCGCCGCCCGGGCCACCGTCCCCAGGGCGTCGAGCGCCCGCACCGCCTGCCCGACGAGGGCCTCCCGTGCCCCGAGCCCGTCCGGTGCGCCGCGCAGCAGTCGCAGCACCTCCGGTACCGCCGCCGGGTCCTTGAGTGCGGTGAGCGCCGCCAGCAGCGGAGCGGCCAGTTCGGCGGCCTCGGGCGCGTCCAGCGGGACCTGGCCGAGCCGGTGCCGCAGCGCGGGGGCGAGCGGAGCCGCCGCCGGGCCCAGATGGACCACCTCGAAGCCCAGGCCGGCCGGAACCACCGGGCCCGCCAGTAACTGCGCCAGGACCGGGACCGCACGCTGATCACCGCTTCTGGCCAGCCCCTTGAGCGGCCCGCCCAGCGAGGGTCTGCCGCGCTCCCAGGTGTGCACCCACAGGTCGGGCCGCGCGATCACCAGCGCGTGCAGTTCGTCGGTGGCGGGCGCGGCCAGCCAGAACAGCTCCGCGATCACCGAGACGGCCGCGTCACGCAAATGGTCCTCTTCGCTGCCCAGTTGGGCGCCGATCAGTGAGACGGGCGCGGTGAAGTCCGCCCGCCACTCACGGAACAGCCGGGCCGACATCCACACCCCGTTGCACCGGTCCATCGGGTCCGGACTGCCCAACTGGCCGACCAGCAGGGCGATCCGGTCGGCCACCCGGTCGTCCAGCGCCCGGTGCAGGGTACGCAGCAGATACGAGCCCTCCTCGTCCGACGGCCGCAGCCGCCGTATCCGGCCGACGAGCGTGTCCGGGTCCACCCGGTCCGGACCCGTCGCGCGCCGCTCGGACCGCTCTCTGAGCAGCCGGACCGCCGTCGGCACCAGATCGGCGGGCAGCCGCTCCGGCGCGCCGAGGGCCAGCTGGCCGAGTGCGGCGAGCCGCATCGCCGGGGAGTGCGGCGGCTCGCTCTGCGCGGCGAGCAGGTTCACCGCCCCGGCCGCTTCGTCGGGATGGCGTCGTACGAACAGGCCGAGGGCCGCAGCCAGGGTCGGCAGCACCTGCTCGTCGCGCTCCACAATGGTCCGCCGACGCAGCAGCTCCAGCACCCGCGCCGGCTCGTCGAGGAACCGCACCAGGGCACCGGCAGCCGCCCGCCGCACCCCGGGGCACGGGTCGTCGGCCAACGGCACGAAGGCCTCGGCACCCGCGCGCACGGCGGCCCGGGCGGGCGGACCGGCGCTCTCCGCCCCGATGCTGACCAGCAGTTCGACTATGGCGCCCCGGTCCCGCACCTCCGCGCGGGAAGCGAGCGCGAAGAGGAACGGGACGCAGGCGAGCGTCGAGTCGTACACGTTCCCCTGGTGGTGCACCGAGCCATACATCCCGTCGAGCGCGACTTCCCGTTCGGCCACGTCCGCCGAGGCCAGTCCCCGCAGCAGACCGGGCACGTCCTCCGCGCTGCCGTACGCGTGCCGCAGCGAGGGCCAGTCGACCTCGTCGATCCCCGTGAACACGTTGTCCTCCCCAGGCAAGTACC
Source organism: Streptomyces sp. NPDC005866 (assembly GCF_040629895.1). NCBI lineage: Bacteria > Bacillati > Actinomycetota > Actinomycetes > Kitasatosporales > Streptomycetaceae > Streptomyces > Streptomyces sp. NPDC005866. The sequence continues at coordinate 153,666 of NZ_JBEXWP010000010.1, read as the reverse complement.
ACCTGATCCGGAGTTTGCACCACGGCACTGACAACGATGCGGAATCGGACGACGACTGTGTGCGATCTGTCGACGCTCACGGGCCAAGGCGGCCCGCGGACGGATCAGTTCCCGCCAGGCAGCGCCCTCTCCAGGATCGCGTCGAGCCCGGCTCCGGCGGGCAGCGTGCCGAACGCGTGCCCCCAGTCGCCGCCGAGCCGGGTCGCGCAGAAGGCGTCCGCGACGGCGGCGGGGGCATACCGGACCAGCAGGGACGCCTGGAGGGCGAGCGCCATCCGCTCGACCAGCCGGCGGGCGCCCACCTGATCGGTTTCCGTCAACTCGGTCTTCAGCCGGGTCACGGTGGCGTCCAGCCGGGTATCCGCCCCGCGCGCGTGGGCGAGCTCCCCGAACAGGGCGTCGGCGGCGCCGGGTTCGCGCACGAGCGCCCGCAGCACGTCGAGCGCGTTGACGTTCCCGGAGCCCTCCCAGATCGACAGCAGGGGTGCCTCGCGGTAGTGGCGGGGCATACCGGAGTCCTCGACGTAGCCGTTGCCGCCCAGGCACTCCAGGGCCTCGGCCGTGAAGGCCGGGCCGCGCTTGGTGACCCAGTACTTGCCGACGCCGGTCGCGATCCGCCGGAAGGCCCGCTCCCGCTCGTCCCCGCGCACAGCGCGGTCCGCCGCCCCCGCCAGCCGCAGCGTGAGCGTGGTCGCGGCCTCCGACTCCAGCGCCAGATCGGCCAGGACGTTCCGCATCAGCGGTTGGTCGACCAGCCGCGCGCCGAACGCGCTGCGGTGGCGGACATGATGACCCGCCTCGACGAGCGTCTTGCGCATCAGGGTCGCCGAGTTCATCACACAGTCCAGCCGGGTGCAGTTGACCATCTCGATGATGGTCTTCACACCCCGCCCCTCGGGCCCGACGAGCCAGGCCACGGTGCCGTCGAACTCCGGCTCGGAGGAGGCGTTCGACCGGTTGCCGAGCTTGTCCTTGAGCCGCTGGATGCGGAAGGCGTTGCGGCTGCCGTCCGGCAGCACGCGCGGGACGAGGAAGCACGACAGCCCGCCCGGCGCCTGCGCCAGCACCAGGAAGACGTCGCACATCGGCGCCGACGTGAACCACTTGTGCCCGCGCAGGGTGTAGACGCCCGGCTCGGCGGTGGGCGTGGCGGCCGTCGTGTTCGTCCGTACGTCCGAACCGCCCTGCTTCTCGGTCATCCCCATCCCGGCGAGCAGTCCCGGCTTCTCGGTCGGCAGGCGCAGCTGGTGGTCGTACTCCCGGCTGGTCAGCAGCGGTTCGTACACCTTGGCCAGCTCCGGCGTGGCGCGCAGCGCGGGGACGGCCGCATAGGTCATCGAGGTGGGACAACCGTGGCCGGATTCGGTGTGTCCCCACACCAGCCCGCCGGCCGTCCGCGCGACGTGGGCGCCGGGCCGGTCGTCCGCCCAGGCCGCCCCCGCCAGCCCCTCGGCCACGGCCACCCGCATCAGGTGATGCCAGCTGGGGTGGAAGTCGACCTCGTCGATCCGGTTGCCGTACCGGTCGTGGGTGCGCAGCTCCGGCTCGTGCCGGTTGGCCAGTTCGCCCCACTCCTGTGCCTCCGCGCTCCCGGCCCGCACCCCGAGCCGCCGGATCCCCTCCTCGGCCCACTCGGCGCCCTCCCGGCGCAGCCCCTCAAGGAGCGCTGGGTCGTCGGAGGCGTCGTACGGGACGAGCGGCGGCGCCTGATTGGTGACGTCGTGAGTGACGTACTGCGGCTGCGGAAGCGCGGCGGTGGAGTCCATGCCCCCATGTTGCACTCTCGCTGCGGCTGTAGCAATGACGCAATATCAAGCCGCACGTACAGTACGTGACCATGCGCATGAACGTGTCCGCCCAGCCCGCCGACCTCGACCTGCGGCCGCTGTCCGCCCGGTCGGTCGTGCTGAGCCTGCTGCTGGGCACGCATCCGCCACAGCTGCCGGTGAAGGACCTGATCCGCCTCGTGGAGCCGTTCGGGGTCGGCGGCTCCGCACTCCGGGCCGCGCTCAGCCGTATGACGGCGGCCGGCGACCTGCGCCGGTCCGACGACGCCGTGTACGGCCTGAGCGACCGGCTGCTGGCCCGCCAGCGCCGCCAGGACGAGGCGGTACGGCCCCGCACGCGCGCGTGGCACGGCGACTGGGAGATGCTGGTCATCACGACCACGGGCCGCGGCCCCGCCGAACGCGCGGACCAGCGCACCCGCTTGACCTCCCTCCGCCTGGCCGAACTCCGCGAGGGCGTCTGGCTCCGCCCGGCGAACCTGGCCAGGCCCCTCCCCGGCGACGTGCTGGAGATCGCCGAGCCCTGCACGGCCCGTCCGTCCCGCCCCGCACCCGAACTGGCCGCCCACCTCTGGCCGTTGACCACCTGGGCCGCCACCGCCCGCGCCCTCCTGACCCACGCGGCCCAATCCCACCGCCCACCCGACCGCTTCACGGTCTTCGCGGCGGCCGTACGCCACTTGCTGACGGATCCTGTCCTGCCGCCGGAACTCCTGCCCGCCGACTGGCCGGGCGACGATCTGCGCACCGCCTACGCCGCCTACCGGACGGAACTGGGGGAGGCGGCGGGAGACTTGGCCGACTGAGGTCACCGGGCCGCTTGCAGAGGCCCATCGGGCCGATCAGGTGTGCGGTGGGGGAGAGGCGGCGGAGCGCCGCCGCCCTCTGGGCCCGCCACCCCGTTACTTCCGGTTCGTGACGGACCGGGTGTGCGGGACTGACCTGTCAACACACCCCGCCGGGCCTCACCCCGTCCCCTGGCGGGCGGCGGGACGCTCCATGGCGTTGTCCAGATGCGTGATGACGGCCGGTACGTCGCCACTCTCCGTTCCCCGGATGAGTTCCAGGGCCGGCCGGACCAGGCCGCCCGGCCGTGCGATGAGCCGTGCGAGCACGGCGGCCCGGACGTCGAGCCGCTCGATGGTGGCCGCGCGCTCTGCTTCGCTCTGGCCGGCGAGCAGAACGGCGTTGTACCACGCCTCCTCGCGGGACTGACGGACACTGAAGTCGAGGATCCGCTCGTCGGTGCGGCCTCCGACCTGATCCAGCAGCGACATGAACGGCGACAGAGCGTCGACCGAGTCCTGCACCGCCAGCACCACCCGCGCAAGGATGTCGTTGATCAGCAGAAAGTCGTGCCGCAACTCCTGGATGGCCGAGCCCGGGCTGGTCCGCGCGGCGGCGACGGCCAGGTCGAGGTTGATGTGCGCGTTCACGCCGAGTAGCAAGTGCTGGACGATGATGGTGTCGGCGTCGTCGAGCAGCCCGAACGCCTCACGCCAGCAGCGCGGCCCGCTCCGGTCACGACGCCAGGCGTCGTACGCCTCGAAGTAGCGGTTGCCGAAGTGTGTGTCGAAGCGGTCCATTCGGACGCCGTCGTCGAACAGCCCACCGTGGATGGCCGTGCGGACCTCGACGGTCACCTGCCGGTACAGCGCAGCGAAGTACCCGACCCGGTCACCGCCGCGGCCGGCCTCCCGCACGATCCCGGCGAGCCTGTCCACGACATCGTCGATGTTCTCTGCCGCCATGCCCAACTCCCTCTCCCCGTCCCCTCGTTCGGCCCGGACACGGGCTGTCGTCCGTAGTGCCGACTACAGCCCTGTCCTACCACCGCACACCGGGGAGGGAACCCGCCCGGCAGGAAACGGGACCCCTCCGCGGTGGGACCGGCCCGGCCCGGCGACGGCCCCACCGCCCAGGGTCACTTGTAGGTGATGTCCGAGCTCGGCACGGTCTTTTTGTGCCGGGTACGGGGTGCTGGCGCCGCGCGGTGCCCACGGCGTTGTTCGACACGAAGTGATCCGGCGCTGGAGTCCGGCCCGGCCGTCCGCATGAGTTCCTGCCGTGACCAGCGCCCTTCCGGCAGAGCCTAGGCGGGTCCGGCCCCGGCCGGTACGTCCTTGGCCGGCGGCGCGGAACCCTCCCTCGTGGGAGGGTGGTTGAAGAGCAGGTTCAGCACGATCGCCGTCAGACAGCCCGCGCTGATACCGCTGTTCATCACGGTCTGGAACCAGTCGGGGAACTTCTCGTAGACCGTCGGCACACCCACCGGCAGCAGGCCGACCGCCACCGAGACGGCCACCACCGTCAGATTGTTGTTGCCCTTGAAGTCGACGGTCGCGAGCGTGCGCAGGCCGCTCGCCGCGACCGTTCCGAACATCACCAGGCCCGCGCCGCCGAGAACCGGGGCCGGAATGGCCGCGACCACCGCGCCCAGCTTGGGCAGCAGGCCGAGCAGTACCAGGATGCCGCCGGCCGCCGCGACCACCCAGCGGCTGCGCACCCGGGTCATGCCGACCAGGCCCACGTTCTGCGCGAACGCCGTGTAGGGGAACGTGTTGAAGACACCGCCCAGGACGGTCGACAGGCCGTCGGCACGCAGACCGTCGGAGAGGGAGCGCGGCTCGACCTTGCGGCCGGTCATCTCGCCGACCGCGATCAGGTCACCGGTCGTCTCCGTCATGGTGACCAGGGCCACCACCAGCATGGAGATGATCGCCGACGCCTCGAACGCCGGCGTGCCGAAGTGGAACGGCGTGCTGATGCCCAGCCAGTCGGCGTCGCCGACCCCCCCGAAGTGCGTGAACCCGAAGGGGACCGCCACGGCCAGGCCGACCGCGATGCCGATCAGGACCGCGATCCGGGCCAGATAAGCCGGTGCGAACCGCTGCACGCCTATCACCACCGCCAGCACGAAGGCCGCCAGCGCCAGGTTCTTCGGCTCCCCGAAGTCCTTCGCACCGGCGCCGCCCGCCGCCCAGTTGCCCGCGACCGGCAGCAGTGACAGCCCGATGATCAGGATCACCGTGCCGGTGACCAGAGGCGGGAAGAAGCGCAGCAGCTTTCCGAAGACCGGGGCCAGCAGCATGATCGCCAGACCCGCGACGATCACCGAGCCGTAGATCGCGGGCAGTCCGCCGCCCGTCGTACCGATGAGGACCATCGGCGACACCGCCGCGAACGTGCAGCCCTGCATGATCGGCAGCCGGGCGCCGAAGCGCCAGAAGCCCACGCACTGGATGAGCGTCGCGACCCCGCACACCAGCAGGTCGGCGGTGATCAGATACGCCAGGTCGGCGGGCGAGAGCTTCATCGCACCGCCCACGATCAGCGGGACGGCCACGGCACCGGCGTACATCGCGAGCACATGCTGCAGGCCGAAGGCGGCCAGCTGCCGTACGGGTGGGACCTCGTCGACGGGATGGACGGGGGCAGTGGTCGTGGACACGGGGACTCCAGGGGCGGCGGGGGACGACAACCGGTCAGGACGAGACCGTAAGCGGCTTGAACAGTTTGTTGATTTCCGTGGTGTTGCCGCTACGTGTCCTGCCCACCTGGCCGCGGTCGACTCCGCTATGACCCCGCTACGAGCCCGACCGCGCCGCCGTCAGCAGCGTGTCCCAGTCGGCCAGTTTGACCACGCTGCGGCCCAGCTGTGCGCCGAGCGCCGCCTCGGCCCGTTCGATCGCCTGCCAGCCCGACCACTCGACCGGCTGGATGCCCAGCGAGCGCAGGGCGGTGACCGGGTCGTCCGGCACGTCCCTGCCGAGCAGCATGGGCGCGTCCTCCAGGAGGGACATCACGGTTTCCTTGGCATCGGGCCGGTTGGTGCCGATGACGCCGGTCGGCCCGCGTTTGATCCAGCCGGCCACGTAGTCGCCAGGCACTCCGGCCGGGCCGTGCAGGACACGGCCCGCCGCGTGGGGCACGGTGCCGGTGCCGGCGTCGAAGGGGAGCCCGTCCACCGGTACTCCGCGATAGCCCACCGAACGCAGTACCAGCTGCGTGTCGATGGTCTCGTACCGCCCGGTGCCCCGCACGCCGCCCTGCTCGTCCGGCTCCGTCCGCTCGAAGCGCACCGCGCCCACCCGCCCGCCGTCCGCGAGCAGTTCGACCGGGCGCAGGAAGAACCGCAGCCAGATGCCGCGCTCCGCACCACGTGCGCCGGCCTCGCCCCAGCCGCGCAGCACCTCCACGTTGCGGCGCTGCGCGGCGGGCAGCGCGGACGGGTCGGCGTACGCCGGGTCGAGTGCCAGCTCGGCCGGATCCACCCGGACCTCGGTGTCCGGCAGGGCGCCCAGCTCGCGCAGCTCCTTGGTGGTGAAGCGGGCCTGGGACGGGCCGCGCCGGCCCACCACGTGGACCTCTTTTATCCGGCTCGCCGTCAGCGCGGTCAGCGCCGCCTGCGGCATGTCGGTCGGGCTCAGCTCCGCCACGCCCCGGGCCAGCATGCGGGCCACGTCCACCGCGACATTGCCGACGCCGATGACCACCGCCGAGCGGGCGTCGCGCACGAAACCGGCGTCGATCGCGTCCGGATGCGCGCTGTACCACGACACGAACTCGGTCGCCGACCAGCTGCCCGGCAGCTCCTCACCCGGGATGCCGAGACGCCGGTCGCCGGCGGCGCCCACGCAGTACACCACCGCGTGGTACAGCTCGCGCAGCCGTTCCACCGGAAGTTCGCCGGGACCGCCGCCGATCCGGATCCCGCCGAGGAACCGCACCCGCTCGTGTTCGAGGACCGTACGCAGATTGCCCTGCAGCGACTTGATCTTCTCGTGGTCCGGGGCGACTCCGTACCGCACCAGTCCGTACGGGCACGGCAACCGGTCCAGGACGTCCACGACCACCGTGGGGTCGAGCTGGACGAGGCTCTGGGCGGTGTAGCACCCGCTCGGCCCAGAGCCGACGACGGCGACACGCAACACAGGAGGACTCCTTGCCCGAGGGGCTCGTGCCTCCAGCATCCCACCGGCGCGGCCGCCTCGACAGGGGCCGCTGGGGTGAAGCGGACGCGTGTCCTTCCGTATGGAGTGTGATCATGTGGTTACGTTTCGTGTGTGTTAGAAGCATCTTGTCTTAATCTTTCTGATCGGCGTGCGGAGGACGGCACGGTGTCCGTGTCGCCCGCCTGGGAAGTGCAGGAGCACACGGGGGCCACGTCCTGGTTCCAGGTCAGCCTGGCCTTCGAGGACGGCGCGCGGGTCGACGCGCTCGCCGTGGTGGCCGGTGGCCGGGTGTCCATCGAGGACGTCAAGGCGCGGCCCGCACTGTCCCTGGCCGATCTGACGGTGCTCGCCGACTGGATCGAGGAGCCGCTGTTCAGGACGTGCGGGATGGAGTCGTACCAGGAGGAGGAGCCCGCCGGAGAGGATCGCGAAGACGGCAGCGAGGAGGCGGAGGGTGCGGAGGCCGTCGGCCCGCGGCGCGCCCGGCCCGCCTGGCCGCGGGGCATCGAGGGGCGGTGGCTGGTCGCCCAGGAGTACCGGGCCGCGCAGGAGGAGGGCATCGACCCCGTCCTCGCCGTGATGTGGGCGACCGGGCACAGCCGCCGGCGATCGCTCCGGCTCATCGCGCAGGCGTGCGACGCGGGTTTTCTGACGCCGCGTCACGCACCTCGCTGACTACGGCGGTCCGGGCTCGGTCCGGTCCTCCGTCGCGAAGAACCGGGACAGGTCCTGGGGCTCGGGTGTGGACTCCGGAGGAACGCCCAGCTCCCAGTCGAGCCCGTAGCGCTCGAACAACTCCGCCCGCAGCGCCGGGACCGGCATCGGCACCCCCGGCACCAGGGCCGAGTACACCGCCCCCATCAGCACGGCGCGCAGCATCGGGTAGTCGGCCGTGACGTCCTGCGAGCCGTAGCGGGCGACGGTGTCGCCCAGCAGCTCCGACAGCCGGCGCTGCTCCGGGCACTGCACGAAGCCCTCCGCCTGGAGCAGTCCCGCCATGTGCTGACGCATCAGCACCGGCCGGTCGCGCGCGAGACCCAGGATCGCGTCGATGGCCCGGGCCAGCCGCTCCCTGCCGTCCTCCGTGCGCGGCTCGCGCTCCAGTCCGTCCTCCAGCGTGCGGTGCATCAGCCGGTGCACGGCGGACTGGACCAGTTGGCGCTTGCCCGGGAAGTAGTACGACACCAACCCGCGCGCCGACCCGGCCCGATCGGCGATGGAGCCCAGTGTGGTGGCTTCAAAACCGTGCTCGTCGACCAGCTCGACCGCGGCCTGCAGCAGTCGCTCCCGGGAACGCCTCCGCAACTCTTCATTGACCGCGGCGCTTCGAGGGGACATGCTGGAACTCCTGCGTTGACTGGCTGCCAGCCAACTATAATCGACGCAGTGGGCACCGCTCTGCGCGGGGCCTGTTCAGGGCTGCCGTCCGTCCGGGGCGACACGGGGGAGTGTCTCGGGCGGACGGCGCGACAGCTCAGGCCTGCGTGGACGTGGCCGTTCGGCGGGCCACGCCCGCCAGGCCGAGCACCGGCAGCAGCGCGTCCGGCCGTTCGGTCACCGGCAGATGGTCCACGAAGTGCACCCGGCACCCCAGCGCCGCCGCCCCGCCGTCGGCGGGCCTGCTGTCCCCGACCATCAGCGTCTCGGCGGGCGCGGCCCCGAGCGCCTCCAGAGCGACCGTGAAGAGCCGCGGGTCCGGCTTCTGCACACCGTGTTCGTACGACAGGACGTAGGCGTCCACGTACGCGTCGAGCCCGTGCGTGCGGAAGACCGGGCGCGGGTCCCAGCCGATGTTGCTGACCACACCGACCCCGGTCCCGTGCGCGCGCAGCGTCCGCAGCACCTCGGCGGCGTCCGGGTACGGCGTCCAGGCGGCCGGGGTCATGTGCCGCTCGTACAGCGCGTCGTGCAGCGCCGGGTCCGGCAGCTGCACCCGGCGGGACAGGCCGGTGTAAGCGGCCCGGTGCAGTTCCGCGCTCTTGTCGCGCACCGCCCACAACCCGGCCATTTCCTCCGGCAGTTCCACCGGGTCCGCCCCGCCGGGCTGTGCCCCGGCCTCCTCCAGCGCCCGCGCGGCCTCCGTCAACTCCGCCTCGGCGAGAGCCGTTTCGGAGCCGGCGAGCACCGCCCGCAGCCAGGATTGGGTGGACTCGATACGGAAGAGGGTCCCCGAGAAGTCGAAGAGCACGGCAGCCATGCGCTGGACTTTACCCGGGCAGCTGTCGAGCCGGGGGGCTGCCGGCTCAGTTCAGCTTGGCGGGTATCGGGCCGAGAACGGGATGGCCGGCCGCCAGACCACCGCGCCCGCCGCGCCCGTCCCCGGGTAGCCGAGCAGGACCGTCCGGAATTGCTGGAGAAAGCACCCCTCCTTCAGCGGCCGAGCGGGAGTCGTCCGAGGCCGCCCGGCGATCGCGGGCGGCGGTGACGGCTGTCCTGCCCTGAACGAGATCGTCCGCTAGTGGGGGTGCCCCCGGCCGCCGCGCCCCCACTCGTAAGCCACCACCGCCAGTGCCACCACCAGGGCCCCGAGCAGCCATCCGCCCAGCACGTCCGAGGGCCAGTGGACGCCGAGCCACACCCGGGTCAGGCCGACGCCGACCACCGAGATCCCGGCCACGGCCAGGGCCGTACGCCACAGCGCGCGGCCGGTGCCGCAGCGGTGCAGCAGCCACAGCAGCAGGCTGCAGACCACCGTGGCCGTCATGGCGTGCCCGGAGGGGAACGCGGCGTAGTGGGCGGAGTCGACCGGGTCGGGCCACTCCGGGCGGGGGCGGTCGACGGCGGCCTTCAGGGACTGCTGGACGACTGTGCCGAGTGCGCAGGTCAGGACCAGCCACAGGGCGGTCCACCACGCCGAGTGCCGCCACACCAGCCACACCGCGACCGCCGCGCACAGCAGGCGCATGGTCAGCGGATCCCAGACCCAGTCGGTCAGGATGCGCAGGACATGGGTGGTGCCGTGATCCGCGACGGCCCAGCGATGGGTGTTGTCGGCGATGTCCTCGTCCAGCGCGACCAGGGGAGGCCACTCGCCGGCGACGAGGGCGAGCAGCAGCGCCGAGGAGAGGGCGAGAACGGCGGTCACGAGGAGCGGGGCAGGGTGGCTGCCGGGCGGGGGGCGCATGGCGTGATCTTTGCCGAGTCATTGCCCGTAGGGCAATTCCCCTGATGGTTACGGCTTTACCCGAGTGCGCGCAGGCCCGGCACGAGGGCCACCAGCACCGGGATCACGGGGACCAGGGCGGCGGTCGCGGTCAGGCGCAGCCGGTGCCGTGCGGGAAGCCGGTCCGGGGCGGTGAGCAACCGGTGGACGCGCTGCGGGAGATGGGCGTGCGGGGCCGGTCCGGGCCCGAACACGCCCCGGTCCTCGTTGAGTTCGACCAGGGCGAGCGCGGTGGTGAGGCGGCCGTGCCGCCGGGACGCCATGTCGTCCGCGGCCAGTTCGACCAGCCGGTGCATCTCGTCGCGGAACGCGGCGAACACCGGGATCCGCGGAAACCCGCCCGCCAGCGCGGCCGAGCAGTGCAGCAGCCAGTCGTGCCGGGCCTGGGCGTGCCCCCGCTCATGGGCGAGGACCGCGTCCAGCTGACGCCCCTTCAGGCGGCGCAACGCGGCCGTGGTGACGACGAGTTCGGGTGACGAGCCGGGCAGCCACCAGGCGTCGGGGCGCTCGCCCTCAAGAACCACGAGGCGGTCGGCGGACCTCTCCTCGCCGGGCAACAGTGGTGCGCGGACCAGGAGTTCGGCCCGCCGCTGCCGGCGCCGGACCCTGGCCCGTATGATCTCGCGCACCAGCATGGCTCCGCTCCACAGCCCGGCGCAGGCGAGGGTCACCGCGGTCGTCGCCGCCCACGGACCGGCCGTACCGAGCGGATAGGCGTCGGCCACCGCGCTCGGGGCCGTCGCGAACACATGCCCCCGCGCCACCTCCCAGGCCGCCGCCGCGCTCAGCGTCATCGACAGCGCGCAGCACAGCAGTACGGCCGCCACCACGCACTGCCACACCCACAGGGCGACCACCGGCTCCCGGTCCGTCCAGTCGGCCCGGGCGAGCAGCCGGGGGCCGGCCACGGCCGTCAGGGTGCCGAGCAGCATCAGTGCCACGGGGACCATCATGGCCAGCACCCTATGAGCGGGGGACCGCTCAGGGGTACAGCCACTTGCGCCAAAGTGACGCAAGCAACGTGTGCGCCGCGAGTGCCCTCACCCACGCTCACAGCGCCAGCAGCATCGCCACCATGCCGATTCCCATCGACAGCCGGCACGCCCGCGCCAGCTCGGGCCGGTCGCCCCATCCGACCGTCCCGGTCCCGGCCGCCGCCGCGACCGGAACCAGACGCGCACCGGACAGCAGGACGTAGCCGGTGAAGTAGAGGAGCAGCAGCCCGGTCACCGGCGGGGCTCCGGCACTGCCGTGGTGGTGGCCGCCGGGGGAGGTTGCCATGACCACCGCCATATAGACCATCGCCGCCGACCCCACCAGGTGGTGCAGATGGTCCATGCTGCCTCGGGCGCTCCACAGGGCGCGCAGCGCGGCCGCGCCGAACACCGCCGCGTACAGCGGCCACGCCCAGACCGGCGGTGTGAAGACGGTCGCGGGCACGGCCATGGCGGCCATGCCGAACCCCATCAGCGCCTCGCCGCCCGCGGCTCGCCGCTGTTCCTCGACGCTGCTGCGCAGCCGCAGCAGACAGTAGGCCCCGGTCGCCGCGCACAGCGCGACCAGCAGCCAGCCGGGCGAAGCCGGTCCGTGCACGCGCACACCTCCCCGCTCGACGTCTCGACGTCGCATCGATTGTTGCGATGCCCCGCCCGTACGGCGCGTACGCGAGCGCAGAGGTGTACACGGGGAGCACTCGGCGGAGCACAGCAGGTGAGAGAGCCTTGCCCGGCGGTCGTCGGCGTGAGCCGTGCGGCCGGGCGAGTGTGTTTTACGAGTAAAATACATGCTAAATTGATGGGTATGAGCACCGCGACCCCGACCACCCGCCGTCTGCCCCTCACCGGTGTGCTGCGCCTCGGCCGGCCCTCCGACATCTGGTTCAAGCCCGCCCTCAGCGGGGTCGCCGCGGTCGCCCCGCCCAACCTGACCCTGCTGGCCCTCGGCCGCCTCGACCTGGCGATGTACACGATGGCCGGATCGCTGTGCGCCCTCTACGGCCACAACCGCCCCTACCCCGCCCGCGCCCGCACCCTGGCCTGGGTCGTCCTCGGCATGGCCGGCGGCCTCGCCGTCGCCCTGCTCGCCGCCTCGCTCACCACGGACGCGGTCGGCCTGGTCACCGTCGGCGCCCTGATGGCCGCCGTACAGAAGGTGCTGTGCGACGCCACCCGCGTCGGCCCGCCCGGGAACGTGGTCCTCACCTTCATCAGCTCCGCCTCCCTGTTCGCCCCGCAGACCCTCGGCCAGGTCCCCGGCCATGTCGGACTGGCCCTGCTGGCGGGCGCCTGGGCCTGGCTGGTCGGCATGGCACCCGGTCTGCTGCGCCCGCACGGCCCGGAGCGCCGGGCCACCGCCCAGGCCCTGAACGCCACCGCCGCCTACGCCGGCACCCGGGGCGCCGGGGAGGGCCACGCCCGGGCCCGGGCCGCCGCGGCCGCCGCCGTGCAGGCCGCCTGGCAGTCCCTGCTCGCCACCGGGGCCCGCACCGACCGCACCCGCCGTGCCCTGGAACACCTCGTCGTCCGTGCTGAGGTCGCCCTCGCCGCCCCCGCAGACGCCGACTCCGAGCGGCTGCGCGGCTGGGCGCGTGAGCTGCGCGGCACCGGACGCGTCCCGCGGGTGGCCGGGGCCGACGACGAACTCCTCGGCTTCGACGCCGAACGCGCCGCGCCGCACCGCCCGTTGTGGCGCCGGCTCGGCCCGCTCGCCCCTCTCGCCGCCCGCACCGCGCTGGGCTGCGCCCTCGCCGGATACGCCTCCCTGGCCCTTGGCGTCGGGCGCCCCTACTGGGCGGTGGTCACCGCCGCCTCCCTCTACCAGGCCAATGTCACCCTCACCTGGAGCCGCGGCATCCAGCGTGTCGTCGGCAACCTCCTCGGCGTCCTGGTCTTCGCCGCCGTCGTGCCCCTAGCCCACCTGCACCCGGCCGTCCTGGTGCTGAGCTGCCTCGCCTTCAACTTCGGCGCCGAGGCGCTGATCAGCCGCAACTATTGGCTCGGCAGCGTCTGCGTCACCCCGATGGCCCTGCTCATCACCGAGTTCGCCCGCACCCAGGACTCCGGGCAGCTGATCACCGAGCGGGTCCTGGACACCATGGTCGGCGCGCTCGTCGGCTTCGTCGCCGCCGTTGTGGTCACCAACCGCCGGGCCGGCGACCGCATCGAACACGCCCTGTCCGCCGTCGAGCGGGCCCGCGAGGAGGCCGCCCGCCTGCTGGCCGAGCCGCACCCGGCCCCGCGCCGCCTGGAAGCCGCCCGCCGTACCCTGTCCGCCGCCCTGGCAGAGCTGCGCGTCACGGCCGACGCCGCGTCCGGCGAGTGGTGGCAGCGTGCGCTGCCCCAGGAGCGGGTCGTGCTCGCCGAGCAGTCGGGACACCGTACGCTCGCCGCGACGGTACGACGCCAGGGACCGCACTCCTGGGACGGCACGAGGACTACGGAGGACGTACGGCCATGACGGCGACCAATGGACGACCGGCGGCCGACAGCGACGCGGGCAGAGAAGCCGGCAGGAACGACACGGTCGCCGCCGTGGTCCGGCAGTGGCGGGCCGTCCATCCCGAGCTGGAAACCGCGCCCATGGAGGTCATCGGCCGGATCAACCGCTGCGCCGCCCTCCTCCAGCAGGCCGAGGACGCCCCGCTGCGCCGGGCGGGCCTCAGCCGTCCCGAGTTCGACCTGCTCGGGGCGCTGCGCCGCACCGGCCACGAACTGACCCCGAGCGAGCTCGCCAAGGAGACCTTCTCCTCCGGCGCCGCCGTCACCAAACGCCTCAAGCAGCTCACCGAGCGGGGCCTCGTCGAGCGGCGCGGCGACGCCCGGGACCGGCGCGTCGCCCACCTCCGCCTCACTGACGCGGGCCGCGACCTGGTCGACGGCATCCTGCCGGAGCAACTCGCCTACGAGAGGGCCGTGCTGTCCGTCCTCGCCCCCGACGGACAGAACGAACTGGCCGGTCTGCTCGCCGAGTTGCTGGGGCGGCTGGAAGGCAGGATGGGCGCGTTGCGGGCCTGACCAGAGGATGTCGCGGACGCTCCGGCGAGGGGTGGAGAGCCGTAGCCGGGCCGCGCCACCGCGTCCGCGTCCAGCCGCACCGCGATGCTGGCCTTCCTTACCGGTCCCCGTCTCCTCCTTACCGGTTCCCGCCCGAACGGATCGTGTGCACTGGGCGAGCCGGCCGCCGGCTCAGCCCTCCTCGTCGGCCCGGAAGACGCCGAACACCGCACCCCGCGGATCGGTCAGTACGGCGATACGGGGGCCGTCCGGCACCGTCATCGGCTCGGCCTGCACGGTGCCGCCCGCCGCGACCGCCGCCTCGGTCGTCGTGTCCACGTCCTCGACCGCGAAGTACGGCAGCCAGTGCGACGGCACCTCGGGCGGGAACCGGTCGCCCATGTCGGCCATCCCGCCGAACGCCTGCCCGCCGACGGCGAACTCCGTGTACGACTCCGAGGCCTCGGCGCTCCATCCGAAGACCGTGCTGTAGAAGCTCCTGGCGCGGCCGGTGTCCCGGGTCGCCAGCTCCACCCAGCCGAGCGCACCCGGCGCGTTGAACAGCCCGGCGCCCGGGAAGGCCCGCGCCTCCCACAGCTGGAAGGCGGCGCCGGTGGGGTCGAGGGCGACCGAGAAGCGGCCCACGTCGAAGATGTCCATCGGGCCGACGACCACCGTGCCGCCGGCCTCCTCCACCAGCCGCGCGGTCGCGTCCGCGTCCGTCACCGCGAACGACACGCTCCACGCGACCGGTTGGGAGTCCTGGTAGAGCGGGGTGAGCGCCGCGACCGCCGCGTCCCCGAGATGCGCCATGGTGTAGCCGCCGGCCTCCTGCCGCGGATCCGTCTCCGGACGCCAGCCGAACAGCTCCGCGTAGAACCGCTTGGCGCCCTCCAGGTCGTCGGTCCCCAGCTCCGTCCAGCAGGGGCCGCCCGTCACCGGCTTGTCGAACTCCATGGCCACTCCTCCAGAGGGATCCCTCCTCCGAACGCTAGACCCCGCCACTGACAGCGGCCATCGGACGCTCGCGCCCTCAGATCCCCGGCCGGTACCGCAGTGGATGGTCGGCCGGCACCTCCACCAGCACGATCCTGATGCCGTCCGGATCCGTGATCCACATCTCGACCAGGCCCCACGGCTCCTTCACCGGCGGACGCACGATCTCGACGCCCTTCGCCACCAGCTCCTCGTGTGTCACGGCGGCGTCCGCGACCTGCAGCCACAGCTGCACGGCGGGGGAGGCGGGCGCGTCCGCGCGACCCGAGACCTCCAGGAAACCGCCGCCCAGGAAGTAGACCGTGCCGCGCTCGGGGCCCGTGCCGAACTCGCGGTAGACCGGGAGGCCGAGTTCCTTGCCGTAGAAGGCGCGGGAGCGCTCGGGATCGGTGGGGTGGACAAGAGTACGACTGCTCAGCACGTGCACCATGCGACCGGAGCGTAGTGCCCCCTGGCCCCGGTACCCGGGACCGGTGGCCGACCGGCGGCGTTAGGCTCGTGCCTGGCTCAGCCTGCCCGAGATCGGAGAACCCGCCCATGGAGAACGCCGCCACCGCACTGACCTTCCGCGACGCCACCGACGCCGACGTGGACGTGCTGGTCGCGCTGATCGAATCGGCGTACCGGGGCGACGCCAGCCGGGCCGGGTGGACCACCGAGGCGGACATCCTGGAGGGGCAGCGGACCGACCCGGAGGGCGTCCTCGAAGTCATCAAGGCGCCGGACAGCAAGCTGCTCACCGTCGAGCGGGACGGCCGGGTCGTCGCCTGCTGCCAGCTGGAACACCGCGGCACCCACGGCTACTTCGGCATGTTCGCGGTCAGCCCGGCCCTCCAGGGCGCCGGCCTCGGCAAGGTCGTCATAGCCGAGGCGGAGCGCCAGGCCCGGCAGGACTGGGGTGCCACGGAGATGCACATGACGGTGATCTCCGTGCGCGACGACCTGATCGCCTGGTACGAGCGGCGCGGCTACCGCCGTACGGGAAAGACGACGCCGTTCCCGTACGGCGACGAGCGCTTCGGCATCCCACAACGCGCCGACCTGCGGTTCGAGCTGCTGGTCAAGCCACTGGTGTGACACCCACCGCCGGTGTGACGGCTCATGCGGTGAAGCGGGCGGTGCGCTTGATCTCCGGGTAGTCGGTCGTCGCGCCGTCCAGCTGGAGGGCGCGCACCAGCCGCAGGTCATCCTGGGTGTTCACCACCCAGCCGATCACCCTGAGGTCCGCCTTGCGGGCGTGCTGGACCACCTCCAGGGTCAGCCGCCGGATGTTGAGACAGAGGGTCGCCGCCCCCGCCTCCCGGGCCCGCTCCACCACGTCGGTGCCGTAGCGGCTGGCGATCAGCGCGGTGCGCACCCCCGGCACCAGCCGGCCGATCTCGGCGACGGCCTCGTCATGGAACGAGGACACCTCCACCCGGGACACCAGGTCCCGCCGCTGCATCAGCTCGGCCAGCGCACGGGCCGCCGCCACGTCCTTGATCTCGGCCTGCAACGGCGTCCGTACCGCGTCCAGGACCTCCTCGAACACCGGCACCCGCTCGCCGCGGCCCGCGTCCAGGGTGCGCAGCTCCTCCAGGGTCTTCTCGGCGATCGGGCCGGTGCCGTCGGTCGTGCGGTCAACCTCCGGGTCGTGCATGACGACCAGGGCGCCGTCCTTGCTGAGGTGCAGATCGAGTTCGATCAGGTCGAGGCCGGCCTGCTGGGCGGCGACGAAGGAACGGAGGGTGTTCTCGGGCTCGACGCCCATGACTCCGCGGTGACCGATGGTAAGGAAGTTCAAGATTCAACTCGCTTCCGTCGACGGCGGCGGTGGATGCACGCGCGCGGACCCGTACGACGGACGTCGCTGTCCACGCGGCTGGGCGCAGCCTAATGGCCGCCCGTCGCGATGAACCCGTGCGTACACGGGGGATTGGTGCGCCGGGCGCCCGGTGCCTGGCTCGTGCCCCCTCGGCGGTCACTCGGGGGTGGGCGCGTCCCGCCGCGTATTGACCGGCCGGATCCGTGCGCCGCCCGGGAGCTGGCACCTCATCACTGGAGGTAGTGAATGTGAGCGCCCTCACGGTTTCAGACAGGAAAAAGTGCGGTGAAGTCGGAGTGCCGCAGGATAATTTCCCGAGGTCCCCCTTGCTGGGAGAAAGCCCATATGCATACGGTGTCCATACGCGAGGTTCTCCCGTGGAGGATGGGTCATGACGGAAATTCTTGTGCAGGTGGGCTCGGAGGAGCAGGTTCCTCTCATGGCCAGGGTGGTCGAGCACCCGGCATGGCTCGTGCTCAAGGATGGCGTGGAGCGGATCCGGCCATGGCAGTCCAAGGACGGGTCGGTCGACTTCGACGCCGAGGGCGCCCCCGGGCGTGCCGACGCCGAGCGGGCCGTCGACGCGGTGATCGCCGCCGTCGAGGAGCTGTCCCCGCTGCTCCCGCACGACGCCGGCTACCACCGTGCCCTGGTGACCGACCTGCGGCGCTGGGCCGTCGGCGGCTTCCAGGTGCCCGACTTCCTCGACTCGCTGCTGGCCTTCCAGCCCGCGGCGAGTCGCGCGCACGGGCTCCAGCACCTGGTCGTCTTCCCGATGTACACGCAGAACGGCAACCCGGACCGCAACCTGGAGGCGGTCGTGCTGCGCATGGTCTGGCCGGACTGGCTGGCCGAGCTGGAGCGCACCCGCTACGACAACCCGCTGTTCTGCGGCATCACGTTCGAGGACTTCACGGCCGGCTACGACACCAACTCCGCCGTCCTCTTCCCCGAGACGATCGCTGTACGCGAGGCGCCGAAACGATTCTCCTGGGGTGGCATCTTCTGTGACCGCGAGGCCGCCCGCTTCCGCCGGGTCACCGACGCCGCCGTGGACCTCCTCGGCCTCGAACTTCCCGAGGACATCGCGGCGATGGTCCACGACCAGAAGCGCTGCGAGGAGGCCTTCGTGCTGTGGGACATGGTCCACGACCGCACCCACAGCCACGGCGACCTGCCGTTCGACCCGTTCATGATCAAGCAGCGCCAGCCGTTCTGGATGTACGGCCTGGAGGAGCTGCGCTGTGAC
Source organism: Streptomyces sp. NPDC005866 (assembly GCF_040629895.1). NCBI lineage: Bacteria > Bacillati > Actinomycetota > Actinomycetes > Kitasatosporales > Streptomycetaceae > Streptomyces > Streptomyces sp. NPDC005866. The sequence continues at coordinate 135,720 of NZ_JBEXWP010000010.1, read as the reverse complement.
CTCACCGCTTTCAAGGAGGCCGTGAAGCTGGCGGCCGACGGCATCCCGCAGGCTCGTGACGTGCAGTACGCGGTGCTCTTCGACCGCATGTTCCGCTTCCCGGTCACCGGCGACCGCGTCCGCAACTACGACGGGCTCGGCGGCCAGCTGCTCTTCGCCTACCTGCACAAGCACGACGTGGTCCGCTGGACCGACAACAAGCTCTCCCTCGACTGGGAGCGCGCCCCGCAGGTCACCAACCAGCTGTGCGCCGAGATCGAGAAGCTCTACCGGGACGGCATCGACCGCCCGAAGCTCGTCCACTGGTTCGCCGGCTACGAACTGGTCGCCACCTATCTCGCCCCGCACCCGGGCTCCAAGTGGGCCAAGGGCCCCGACGCCCTGGACCTGACCCTGCCGCCGCGAAAGCTCGTAGACGACGTGCTTCCGGACGAGTTTCCGCTCAGCATGTTCTACGAGGCCCTGTCCAAGAAACTGAAGAACGTGATCGCCGAGACCAAGGGCATCACGGCGGACAGCGCCGAGCCGGTCGCCGCGTGAGCGACCGTCGCCGGGACACTGCTCAAGAGGGGAAGCACATGGCGGGCAACGGGTCTCTCAATGGTGCGGTGATCGCGGTGGCCGGGGCGGGCGGACCCGCCGGGCACGCGACCCTGGTCAGGCTCGCGGAGGCGGGCGCGACCGTGGTCGGCGCCGACAACAATCCCGAGCGCCTGGCGGAGGCCGTGGACGCGGCCCGCTACGCGGGCGGCGGTGCCGTGGTCACCGGTGAGACGGTCGACCTGCTCAACCTGGACTCGACCCGGGCGTGGGCCGACCATATCGAGAAGGACCACGGCCGGATCGACGGCCTCGTCCACCTGGTCGGCGGCTGGCGCGGCAGCGCCAACTTCGCCGAGACCGACTTGGCCGACTGGGACCTGCTGGAGAAGCTGCTGATCCGCACCGTCCAGCACACGTCCCTGGCCTTCTACGACGGCCTGCAGCGCAGCGACCGGGGGCGGTACGTGCTGATCAGCGCCGCCGGCGCGTCGAAGCCCACCGCCGGGAACGCCGCGTACTCCGCCGCCAAGGCCGCCGCCGAGGCCTGGACCCTCGCCATGGCCGACGGCTTCCGCAAGGCCGGGGGCGAGGAGGGCCCGACCTCCGCTGCTGCCATCCTGGTGGTGAAGGCGTTGGTGCACGACGCAATGCGCGCCGAGCGGCCCAACGCGAAGTTCGCGGGCTTCACGGACGTCAAGGACCTGGCAGAGGCGGTCGAGGGCGTCTGGAGCAGGCCCGCCCCCGAAGTGAACGGAAACCGTCTGTGGCTGACCGAGAAGCCGTGAACCCTCCGAAGACCGACGCGCGTCGCCACCACGACCCGGAGGTCCGCGGTTTCGCCAGTGACAACTACGCCGGAGCCCACCCCGAGGTGCTGGCCGCCCTGGCCCTGGCCAACGGCGGCCATCAGGTGGCGTACGGCGAGGACGATTACACCGAGAACCTCCAGCGGATCATCCGCAGCCACTTCGGCGCGACCGCGGAGGCCTTCCCGGTCTTCAACGGCACCGGCGCCAACGTCGTCGCGCTCCAGGCGGTCACCGACCGCTGGGGTGCGGTGATCTGCGCCGAGAGCGCGCACATCAACGTCGACGAGGGCGGCGCCCCCGAGCGCATGGGCGGCCTCAAGCTGCTCACCGTGCCCACGCCCGACGGCAAGCTCACCCCGGAGCTCATCGACCGGCAGGCGCACGGCTGGGAGGACGAGCACCGCGCGATGCCGCAGGTCGTCTCGATCACCCAGAGCACCGAGCTGGGCACCCTCTACACGCCGGACGAGGTCCGCGCGATCTGCGAGCACGCCCACGCGCATGGCATGAAGGTGCACCTGGACGGCTCCCGGATAGCCAACGCGGCGGCCTCCCTGAACGTCCCCATGCGCACCTTCACCAACGCCGTCGGCGTCGACATCCTCTCCCTGGGCGGCACCAAGAACGGTGCCGTGTTCGGCGAGGCGGTCGTGGTGATCAACCAGGACGCCGTCAGCCACATGAAGCACCTGCGTAAGCTGTCCATGCAGCTCGCCTCCAAGATGCGCTTCGTGTCGGTACAGCTGGAGGCCCTGCTCGCCAGGGACCTGTGGCTGCGCAACGCCCGGCACGCCAACGAGATGGCCCAGCGGCTCGCCGAGGGCGTCCGTGCGGTGCACGGCGTGGAGATCCTCTACCCGGTCCAGGCCAACGGGGTCTTCGCGCGGCTGCCGCACGACGTGAGCCTGCGTCTCCAGCAGCGCTTCCGGTTCTACTTCTGGGACGAGGCCGCCGGAGACGTCCGCTGGATGTGTGCCTTCGACACGACCGAGGAAGACGTGGACGCGTTCGTGGCAGCGCTCAAGGAGGAGATGGCGCGCTAGCCGGAGCTCATGCATAAATATGCGACCAACTGAAAAGTCATTGACTCCCGGGCGGCTGCATTCCTATGCTCGCGCACATGCAGCTGATCCAGAACACTGCGGACCTGTCCGCGTACTTGGCCGCTGACGAGGTCATCGACCATCACCATCCCGCGGTCCGGGAGACGGCGGCCCGGCTGGCCGCGGGAGCCGCGGACTCGTATGTCTATGCACGGGCCGCGTTCGAATTCGTGCGGGACGCGATCCCGCACTCCGCCGATGCCGGTGATCCCCGTGTCACCTGGCGGGCCTCGGACGTGCTGGAGCAGCGCACGGGCATCTGCTACGCCAAGGCCCACGCCCTCACCGCCCTGCTGCGTGCCGAGGACATCCCGACGGCCCTGTGCTACCAGCGGCTGGCGGACGACGACGGCGACGGTCATGCCGTGCACGGGCTGGTCGCCGTCCGCTTCAACGGGGCCTGGCACCGGCAGGACCCGCGCGGCAACAGGCCCGGCGTCGACGCCCAGTTCTCCCTGGACGGCGAGCGACTGGCCTGGATCCCCGACCCGGAGTCCAATGAGGTGGACTATCCGGTGCTGTACGCTGAACCTCACCCGGTCGTGCTGGGCGCGCTGAAAGCGGCGCCCGACCGCCCATACCTGTGGAAGACACTCCCCACCGCACTCTGAGGCAAGGCAGATGACTCTCACGCTCACCGTGTCCGACGAGGTGCGCGCCCTCGCGCCCGGCTTCACACACCTCGCGATCGAGGCCCACGGCCTGGTCAACGGGCCCAGCACCGAGGCGAGTTCGGCACTGCTCGACGACGCGGCCCGGCGTCTCGCCGTACGCCTCGACGGGCGCGCTCCGCACGAGGATCCGCACATGGTGGCCTGGCGCGCGGCCTACACGGCGTTCGGCTCCAAGCCGTCCCGTACCCGGAACTCCGCCGAGGCGCTGGCCAAGCGGGCCCTCGCGGACGGCGGCCTGCCCCGCATCAACCTGCTCGTGGACCTCTACAACGCCATCAGTGTCGCCCACCTGATCCCCGTCGGCGGCGAGGACCTCGACCTCATCCAGGGCGGGATGCGCCTCGTGCGCGCCACTGGCGAGGAGGACTTCGTGACCGTCGCGGGCGGCGAGGAGGCCGTCGAGCATCCCGACGCCGGCGAGGTGGTGTGGTGTGACGACGCAGGCGTCACCTGCCGCCGCTGGAACTGGCGCCAGGGCCCACGCACCCGCCTGACCGAGCAGACCACCTCGGCCGTCTTCCTCCTGGAGAGCCTCGCCCCGATGCCGGTGGCCGAGGTCGAGTCGGCGGGAGCGGAACTCGCCGAACTGCTGGAGAAGTTCAGTTCCGGGTCGCGTATCGAGGTGCGGGTCCCCGAGTCGGCGGGCTGAGACTCAGATCGCCTCGGCCGCCTTCAGCTGCTCCGGCGTGGGCGCCGTACCCCCCAGATGGGCCGGGAGCCACCAGCCGTCGGTCGTGTCCTTCGGGCGGGCGGGGTAGGCGCGCTGGGCCGCGTCCAGCAGGTCCTGGACGCGGTCGCGCAGACGGCGGGTGATGGCACCCGCGTACTGGTCGCGCGGGGCCTCGACCGGCTCGCCCACCCGGATGGTGACGGGAAGGTGGCTGCGCCTGAAATTGCGCGGCTGGCCCTTGGTCCACAGCCGCTGCGTGCCCCACAGCGCCATCGGGATCAGCGGTACGCCGGCCTCCTGGGCGAGGCGCGCAGCGCCCGACTTGAAGCTCTTCAGCGTGAACGACTGGGAGATCGTGGCCTCCGGGAAGACGCCTACGATCTCACCGGACTTGAGCGAGTCCAGCGCGTGCTGGTAGGCCGCCTCACCCTGCTTGCGATCCACCGGGATGTGCTTCATCCCGCGCATCAGCGGACCGGAGATCCTGTGCCGGAAGACCGACTCCTTCGCCATGAAACGCACCAGGCGCTTCTGCGGGAGAGCCACCAGTCCGTCGAACACGAAGTCCAGATAGCTGATGTGATTGCTCACCAGCACGGCGCCGCCCGAGCGCGGGATGTTCTCGGAGCCCTGGCAGTCGATCTTGAGGTCCCAGACCTTGAACAGCGTCTTGGCGAAACCGATGACGGGACGGTAGACCAACTCTGCCATGGGCGAGGCGGACCCTTTCTGCTCTGCCTGGGAAAGGGGTTCCCGGCGGGAAAGTTACGGAGCCGTAGGTTTACGGCGTCTCGCAGATCGTGCCCGAAGAACGGACGGGGAGCCAGCCCTGGTTCCCCGGAGTGGCGAGATCCTCGTCACGTCGGCCTATGATCCACCTCGGATTTTTACCCTGCCTTTACTCCGCGCGTACCGCCAGTCGGCGGACCAGCAGGAACATCTCGCACCCCAGGCAGTACCCGAACGCCGCGTTCAGGAAGGCCGCGGCGAGCGCCATCCCGGTCGCCGCCAGCCCCAGCCAGCCGGGGCCCAGCGTGAAGCCGACCAGACCGAGTCCCGCGAACACCAGTCCCACCGCCTGGGCGAACCGCGGGGGTTCCGGTGGTTCGAACTCCGTAGGCGGTGCGAGCCGGGGCCGTACGGCAGTCCGGAACGCCCAGCCGTACGGCGAACGGCTCATGCCCCCGGCCGCGCCGAGCGCGAACGCCAGCGTCTGCCAGGCGAGGATCCAGGGGTTCCGGGTGATCAGTGCGGCGGCCAGCACGACCGTCGTCACGGCCGCTGCGAAGCGCGGGCCACGTGCGTCGATGTCCATGGACCAAGGATTCCGCCCCGAAGCCCGATAAGGGGAGCCGGGAATCTTTGCAGTCTCGTGAACGCTGGTCCCGGTGGCGAGCGGTCTCGTGAATGCTGGTGCCCGTGATGACCGGACTGGTGGTGTGCGTGGCGGTGCTCGCGGCGGCGAGCGTCTACGGAGTGCTGCACAAGCGGCGGAGCGGGAGGGTGAGAGTGCGCGGGCGGGACGAAGGTAAGCGGCTGGGAGCGGCTGACCTCGGTGAACTGGGCGGCGAACTCGGCCGGCGGGCAACGCTGGTGCAGTTCTCCAGTGCCTTCTGCGCCCCCTGCCGGGCCACCCGGCGGGTGCTCGACGAGGTCGCAGGCATGGTCCCCGGGGTCACCCATGTCGAGATCGACGCCGAGGCCCACCTGGACCTCGTACGCGAACTGGGGATCCTGAAGACGCCCACGGTGCTGGTTCTCGACGCGGACGGCCGGGTGGTGCGCCGGGCCACCGGGCAGCCCCGCAGGGCGGATGTCATCGCGGCGCTGGGAGAGGCGGTATGACGGGCGTGCCGGTGACGGTGAGGCAGCTCCCATATCCCGGAACGTACTTGACTGGGCGCACCACCTATCGTCAGCCTGACCGTATGCCTCAGGAACTCCTTCTCTCCGGGCGGGCCCACGTGGACCTGGCCCGCACCGCGAGCGCGCGCTGTCCGGGTCGTTGAGCAGTCCCGGACCCCCACGCCGCCTCCCGCAGAAGAAGGACAACTCCATGACGGCCACGCCCGACCTCGGCACTCCCCGGCTCGCCTCTCCCGACCTGCTCCGCTCCGCCTTCCGGCGGCACGCGGCCGGCGTCGCGGTGATCACCGCCCGGGGTGTCGAGGGCCCGGTCGGCTTCACCGCCACCTCCCTCACCTCCGTCTCCGCCGAGCCCCCGATGCTCTCCTTCGGCGTCGGCACGGGCGCCTCCAGCTGGCCCGCGATATCGACCGCCGAGCACATCGGCGTCCACATCCTCGGGGAGCACCAGGCGGAGCTCGCGGCGACCTTCGCGCGCAGCGGCGCCGACCGGTTCGGGGCGCCCACCAGCTGGCGCGAGGGCCATGCGGGGGTCCCGGTCCTCGAAGACGTGCTGGTCTGGCTGATGTGCCGGGTCGTCGCGCGGGTTCCGGCCGGTGACCACCGCATCGTGCTGGCGGAGGTCGTGGTGGGTGATCCCTCCGGCGCCGGGCGGCCGCTTCTGTACCACCAGGGCGGCTTCAACGGATTGCGCGATTGATCACGCGTCCCGGCTTCTGTGACGGCGTTGAGTTCCGGTTACGCTGCGTTGCGAAGGTCACAGTTCAAAGCGCTTGCTTAGCGGGAACGAACTGGGTGTACTGACGAGTAATATTCCGTTCGGAGCGCACGGCCGCCCCGACCGGAATCGGCCGCTTCAGGCGCCTATGCTGCCTGCAAGAGGCAGCCCAGAAAAGACGATGCAGTAGGAGAGCCGGCGTGAGCTTGAGGATCGTTGTCACTGTGAAGTACGTGCCCGACGCCACTGGCGACCGGCACTTCGCCGATGACCTGACCGTCGACCGTGACGACGTGGACGGTCTGCTCTCCGAGCTGGACGAGTACGCGGTCGAGCAGGCGCTGCAGATCGCCGAGAACTCCGACGACGACGTCGAGGTCACCGTCCTCACCGTCGGTCCCGAGGACGCCAAGGACGCGCTGCGCAAGGCGCTCTCCATGGGCGCGGACAAGGCGATCCATGTCGAGGACGACGACCTGCACGGCACTGACGTCATCGGCACCTCCCTGGTCCTGGCCAAGGCGATCGAGAAGGCCGGCTTTGACCTGGTCGTCTCCGGCATGGCCTCCACCGATGGCACCGCCGGTGTGGTCCCGGCCCTGCTGGCGGAGCGTCTGGGCGTCCCGCAGGTCACCCTGCTCTCCGAGGTCTCGGTCGAGGACGGCACGGTCAAGGGCCGCCGCGACGGCGACGCCGCCTCCGAGCAGCTGGAGGCCTCCCTGCCGGCGGTCGTGTCGGTGACCGACCAGTCGGGCGAGGCGCGTTACCCGTCCTTCAAGGGCATCATGGCCGCCAAGAAGAAGCCGGTGGAGTCCTGGGACCTGTCCGACCTCGACATCGAGGCCGAGGAGGTCGGCCTGGAGGGCGCCTGGACCAAGGTCGAGGGCGCCACCGAGCGCCCGGCCCGCACGGCCGGCACGATCGTCAAGGACGAGGGCGAGGGCGGCAAGCAGCTCGCTGAGTTCCTCGCGGGCCAGAAGTTCATCTGAGCCCAGCAGTCGCTGACCGCCCCTCAACTTATCCAAGCAGGAGAGCATTCCCATGGCTGAAGTCCTCGTCTACGTCGATCACGTGGACGGTGCCGTCCGCAAGCCCACCCTGGAGCTGCTGACCCTGGCCCGCCGCGTCGGCGAGCCCGTCGCCGTCGCGCTGGGCAACGGCGCCGCCGACACCGCCGCCACCCTCGCCGAGCACGGCGCGGTGAAGGTCCTCACCCACGACGCGTCCGAGTACGCCGACTACCTGGTCGTACCGAAGGTGGACGCGCTGCAGGCCGCCTACGAGCAGGTGTCCCCGGCCGCCGTCCTGGTCCCGTCCTCCGCCGACGGCAAGGAGATCGCCGCCCGTCTGGCGCTGCGCATCGGCTCCGGCATCATCACCGACGCCATCGACCTCGCGGCCGGCGACGAGGGCCCGGTGGCCACCCAGTCGGTGTTCGCCGCGTCCTTCACCACCAAGTCCCGTGTCGCCAAGGGCACACCGGTCATCACGGTCAAGCCCAACAGCGCGGCCGTGGAGGCCGCTCCGGCCGCCGGTGCGGTCGAGGCGCTGTCCGTGACCTTCTCGGAGAAGGCGACCGGCACCAAGGTCACCGGCCGCACCGCCCGTGAGTCGACGGGCCGTCCGGAGCTGACTGAGGCCGCGATCGTGGTCTCCGGCGGCCGTGGCGTCAACGGCGCCGAGAACTTCGCGATCATCGAGGCGCTCGCCGACTCCCTCGGCGCCGCTGTCGGTGCCTCGCGTGCCGCCGTCGACGCCGGCTGGTACCCGCACACCAACCAGGTCGGCCAAACCGGCAAGTCCGTCTCGCCGCAGCTGTACATCGCCTCGGGTATCTCGGGCGCGATCCAGCACCGCGCGGGTATGCAGACCTCGAAGACGATCGTCGCGATCAACAAGGACGCCGAGGCCCCGATCTTCGAACTGGTCGACTACGGCGTGGTCGGCGACCTCTTCGACGTCGTCCCGCAGCTGACCGAGGAGGTCAAGGCCCGCAAGGGCTGATCGCCGCCGCCAGGCTGTCGAAGGCCCCCGTGACCGCACGCCGGTCACGGGGGCGTCGTCGTGTCATCGCAGACTCAGTGAGGCCTGCACGGGCAGGTGGTCGCTGGGGAACTGGCCGTGCGTCGAGAAGGTGTTGATCGTCGCCTGGTGCGTGGTCACACCCGGGGTGGTCAGGATCCAGTCGATGCGGTCGCCGTCCGGGACAAGCCCCTTGTAGCCGTGGAAGGTCGCGTACAGCGGGCTCCGGTGTTCCGCCGCGTCCCAGGTGTCGACGAGCCCCGAACCCACCAGGGTGTCGTAGGGCGGGTTCTTGTGGGCGACGGCGTTGAAGTCGCCGGTCACCACGACCGGCAGCGCGGGGTCGAACTCCGCGACCCGCTGGGTGAGCAGGGTCGCGCTGCGCTCGCGCGCGTACTGGCTCCTGTGGTCGAAGTGGGTGTTGGCGACGTAGAACTCCCGGCCGCCGTCGGCGAGATCACGGAAGCGGACCCAGGTGACGATACGGGGGAAGGCGGCGTTCCAGGTGTTGGAGCCGACGAGCTCCGGGGTGTCGGAGAGCCAGAAGGTGTAGTGCTCGACCGGCGCCAGGCGCCGGATGTCGTAGTAGATCGCCGTGGACTCGTCCCGGCTGCCGCCCTCGCGGCCGGTGCCGATCCAGACGTAGTACGGTCCGAGGTCGGCGTCGATGTCGCGCAGCTGCTGGTAGAGGCCCTCCTGGGTGCCGATGACCTGCGGGTGCGCGCGGCGCAGCAGCTCGCGCATCACGGGTCGGCGGTCGGCCCAGCTGTTGGGTTCGGCGGTGCTCGCGTACCGCAGGTTGAAGGTCATGACGTCGAGCCGGGGCGCGCGCCGCGGCGGGGCCGAGGGCGTCGCCCGGCCGGCCCGCAGGGTGGCGGCCGGCACGGAGGGGGCGGACGCGACGGAGATCGCGGCACCGGAGAGGGGCACGGTGACCGCCGCGGCCAGTAAGACCTTCAGTCCCAGACGGCGGGTGACTCGGCGCTGGTTCGGCACGGGGGCTCCTTCGGTGGCGACGGCCGGACGAGGCGTGCGTAAGTCGAGTCCTGCGCAGAGAGTGTGCTACCCAGGTGTGAGTCGAGCGTGAACATGCCCAGATGGGGACGTGTCGCCCCGTGGACATGGTGTTGACCATCCCGAAGGCACCCGGATAACTTCATTCAACGGATTGTTGATTCCGTACAGTGGAAAACAGGAGGGTGTGGGATGGGTCAGGGCCAGCAGCAGAAGGTGGCGACGAGTCTCGCGGGCGCCGTCAGCGAGGAGATCAGCGCCTCCCTCGCGCCGGTCGACGCCGAACTGGAGCGCCGCTACCCGGGCGACCCCGGCACCCGCCAGCCCGTCCACACCGTGTACGTCCCCGGCGACGCCTTCGCCGCGGACACCATCCGCTCCTGGGGCGACCGGGCCCTCGCCGCCCTCGACGAACACGCCCCCGACGCCGCCTCCTTCGCCGCCGTCCTCGGCCTGTCCGACGAACTCGCCGAGCCCGTCCACTCCAGGGTCCGCGCCAAGCTGGAGCGTGAGCCGATCGAAGACCTGCGCGTCGACTTCGAGGACGGCTACGGCGCCCGCCCCGACGCCGAGGAGGACGAGACGGCGGCCCGCGCGGGGCGGCTTGTCGGCGAGGCTCATACGAACGGCACGGCAGCGCCCTACATGGGCATCCGGATGAAGTGCATGGAGGTCGCGGTGCGCGACCGGGGCATCCGCACCCTCGACATCTTCCTCACCGGACTGATGGAGGCGGGCGGACTCCCCGACGGGCTGGTGCTGACCCTGCCCAAGGTGACCTACCCCGAGCAGGTCACCGCCATGGTCCGGCTGCTGGAGGCCTTCGAGAAGGCGCACGGCCTGGAGCCCGGCCGGATCGGGTTCGAGATCCAGATCGAGACCAGCCAGTCCATCCTCGCCGCCGACGGCACCGCCACCGTCGCCCGCATGATCCAGGCCGCCGAGGGCCGTGCCACCGGACTGCACTACGGCACCTTCGACTACAGCGCCTGCCTCGGTGTCTCCGCCGCCTACCAGGCCAGCGACCATCCGGCCGCCGACCACGCCAAGGCGGTCATGCAGGTCGCCGCCGCCGGTACGGGCGTACGCGTGTCGGACGGCTCCACCAACGTGCTGCCGGTCGGCCCGACGGCCAAGGTGCACGACGCCTGGCGGCTGCACTACGGGCTCACCCGGCGCGCCCTGGCCCGTGCCTACTACCAGGGCTGGGACATGCACCCCGGGCACATCCCGACCCGCTACGCGGCCGTGTTCGCCTTCTACCGCGAGGGTTTCGAGCAGGCGGCCGCCCGGCTCACCCGGTACGCCAACCGCACCGGCGGTGACGTCATGGACGAGCCCGCCACCGCCAAGGCCCTCAGCGGCTATCTGCTGCGCGGCCTGGACTGCGGCGCCCTCGACATCGCCGAGGTGGCCCGGCTGACCGGTCTGACCCGGGCCGATCTGGAGGGCTTCGCGGCACCCCGGCGCGGCGACCTGACGGCCTCCGGCAAGTAGCGGCCCTGTCACAGCCGTCCCGGGCCACTTGAGCCGCCGGCGCCGCCCCGTAGGGTGGACGCGGTTCACGGACGTGTCGGAGGAACGGGGCGGCGGTGTCTTCGAGTTCGGGGGAGTACGGGCAGGCTGACGGGGCCGGTCGGCTGCTGGCCGGGCGGTACCGGGTGACGGCCCGGCTCGGGCGCGGTGGCATGGGCGTGGTCTGGCGCGCGGTCGACGAGGTCCTCGGCCGTGAGGTCGCCGTCAAGGAACTGCGCACCTACACCGACAGCGCCGGGCCCGAACTGGCCGATCTGCGGCTGCGGATGCAGCGCGAGGCCCGCGCCGCCGCCCGGGTCCGCCATCCCGGGGTGATCGCCGTGCACGACATCGCCGAGGTCGACGGCCGCCCGCTGATCGTCATGGAGCTGATCGACGGCCCCTCCCTGGACGACCTGCTGCGCGACCGCGGCACCCTCGACCCGCACGAGGCGGCCCGCGTCGGCGCCGAGGTGATGGACGCGCTGGCCGCCGCCCACCGGGCCGGCGTACTGCACCGGGACGTCAAGCCCGGCAACATCCTCCTCGACCGTTCGGGCCGGGTCGTCCTCACCGACTTCGGTATCGCCACCATGGACGACCCCGGCGACGGCTCCGCCACCCACCTCACCCGCAGCGGCGAACTCGTCGGCTCCCTCGACTACTTGGCCCCTGAGCGGGCCAAGGGCGCGGAACCCGGCCCGGCCTCCGACGTCTGGGCGCTCGGCGCCACCCTGTACGCGGCCGTGGAGGGTACTTCGCCGTTCCGCCGTACATCCACGTACTCGACCCTCACCGCGATCGTGGCCGAGCCCCTCCTGGAGCCCCGCAGAGCCGGGCCTCTCGGCCCCGTCCTACGGCGCCTGATGGAGAAGTGGCCCGACTCCCGCCCGGACGCCGAGGAGGCGTGCGAGCTACTGCGGGCGGTGGTGCGGGAACCGGTCGCGGACACGCCGACGACGACGCTGCGCGAGCCCGCGCGGCCGGAGACCGAAGCCGGCGTGCCGGCGATACCGCCGGACTTCGGGCCCGCCCAAGGGCTGACCCAAGGACCCGCCCACGGGCCCGGTATCCAGGGGCCTCATCAGGAGCCTGAGGTGCGGGGGCCTGCGCCGGGCTTCGGTCCCCCGCCCCGACTCGCCGCTCCCACCGGCCCGATGACTCCCACCCCGCCACCCCGCAAGGGCCGCCGGGCCGTGCTGCTCGCCGCCGCGGCCGTCGCCGTGGTCCTCGCGACGGCGGGGGCGACCGTCGCCGTACTGAACGGCAAGGGCGGCGACATCACGAACCCGGACAGGGGACAGGCCGCCTCGGCCTCGGCCTCCGCCGGAGCGTCGCAGAGCGCCCGCCCCAGTGCGTCCAGGCACCCGGCCAGGCCCGACCCCACGGGCCAGGGTGAGGAAAGGACCACCGCTCCCGCCGACAGTGCCCCGCCCACCGAGGCCGGCAAGCCGACCGAGCGCGCCTCCGCCACCCCCTCGGTGATGCCCTCCGACAGCACGCGCCCGTCCCAGAGTCCGGGCACCGGCGGTGGGCCGACCCCACCCGCACCGGCCTGCCGGCCCATCGGCGGCGGCAAGTACAACTGCGAGGTCTGGCGGACCGCCACGTCCTACACGGCCTCCGGCGCCAAGGCCGGCGTGCTCAACGCGGGCACCAACTATTTCTACTGCCAGGCGAACCTGGGCCGCCGCGAGACCTACGGCAAGTGGACCAACGTCTGGTGGGCCAGAACCGACGACGACAGCGGCAACACCGGTGTCTACATCAGTGATGTCTACATCAAGGGCGGTGACAACGACGTGCCGGTCCCCGGACTTCCCGTCTGCTGAGCGCGGACGTACCGCTCCAGGCCCGACGCGACCGCCCACTTCCGCTCGGCGAACAGCCGGGTGCCCCGCCGGCACAATTCGGCGTCGGCCCGCGCACGCGCGCAGAACTCCTCGGGTGTGACACCGAACAGCTCCCTCAACTCGGCTGATTGCAACAGGAGTTCGGTGAGGACGGCGCGCTCGCCGGGGTGTCGGCGGGGCGTGCCGGTGCCGTCGTGCAGGACGCCGTGCCGGTTGACGTAGGCATGGACGCCGGGGAGTGTCGTGCCGTCCGCCAGGGCGACGCGTACGTCCGGGGCGGGCAGCCAGGCCCGGCCGAAGTTGCCGGCCGGCAGCGGTACGCCCTCGCTCGCGTCGATCACCTCCAACTGCCGCCCGTCCAGCCAGAGGACGAACAGCTCCCGTACCGTCGTAGGAGACTGGACCGGGGACGCCGAGACATAGCCGAGGCGGCTGACATGCGCGGAGACGCCCACCTCGACGCCGGTCACCCGGGAGCGCACCATGGGGATCGGCCCGCTCACCCCGGACTCGGCCATCTTGTGCTGGAGTTGGGCGGGAGAGGCGTTGGAACCGACCGCGAGCACCGGTACCCGGCCGTCGTCGTGCACCAGCCGGTCCAGCGGCAACAGCCGGTCGCCGTCGAGGAGTCCGGAGTCGGCGGGCCAGCTGCCGGGGTAGGTCAGCGGATGGTCGCGCGGTGCCTGGTCCAGGCCCAGTTCCGCGAGCGTACGGCCGGTCATGCTCGGCTCAGTCCGAGGGCGGCAGCTCGCCCGAGCCGCGGGTGACCAGCCGGGTCGGCAGCTCGATCCGCTCGGGTGCCATGAGGGTGCCGTCCAGCTGGCGGAAGAGCCGCTCGGCGGCCGTACGGCCGAGCAGGGCCGCGTCCTGGGCGACGACCGTGAGACCGGGGTGCAGCAGATCGGCCAGCTCGATGTCGTCGAAACCGATGAGCGCGACCGGGCGGGTCTGCTCGGCGAGGACGCGGATCACGGTGACGGTCACGCGGTTGTTGCCCGTGAAGATCGCGGTGACCGGGGAGGCCCCGGACAGCATCTCCTCGGCGGCCCGGCGCACCCGCTCCGGGTCCGTCACGCCGAGGGAGGTCCACGCCGGCTCGACGGATATCCCGGCGTCCTCCATCGCGGCCCGGTAGCCGCGCAGCCGCTCGGCTGCCGTGTGGATGCCGGGCATGTCACCGATGAAGCCGATCCGGTGGTGGCCGTGCGCGATCAGATGGGCGACCCCGTCGCGGGCACCGCCGTAGTTGTCGGACAGCACCACATCGGCGTCGATCCTGCCGGCCGGGCGGTCCACGAACACCGTGGCCACGCCCGCCCTGATCTCCGGCTCCAGATAGCGGTGGTCGTCCCCGGCCGGGATCACCACCAGCCCGTCCACCCGCCGCGCGCACAGCGCGAGCGCCAGCTCCTGCTCCCGGTCCGGGTCCTCGGCACTGGACCCGTTGATCAGCAGCGCGCCATGGGCCCGGGCCACCTCCTCGACAGCACGGCTCAACGGGCCGTAGAACGGGTCGGCGAGGTCCTCCAGAACGAGCCCGATGCTCGCGGTACGGCCCTTGCGCAGCACCCGCGCGCTGTCGTTGCGGCGGAAGCCGAGCGCGTCGATCGCCTCCTGGACCCGGCGTTCGGTGTCCGGGGTGACCCCGGGCTCCCCGTTGACCACCCGGGACACCGTCTTCAGGCCGACACCGGCGCGCGCCGCCACGTCCTTCATCGTCGGCCGGTTCCCGTAACGGGAGCCGGGAAGACGGTCTGGGCGGCGGGAGGTCTCGGGCACGATGCTGCGTCCTGTCCTGTCGTCCACGGTGGGATTCCTGTTGTCCACGGGGGATGCACAGGCCCATGGGTTTGTATGAGGATGTGGCGTCGAGCATAGAGCCTGGACAACGTTGTCAGATGCGGGGGAGACTGTCCACCGCAATCTCCGGCCCGCGCCCCACTGCTGGACGGCTGCCTTTCACTCGGCTACTCATGGTTTACGGGGAGATCTGACTCTGATGCACACCGACCTCGTGGCGGCCCTCGACATCGGCGGCACCAAGATCGCCGGCGCACTGGTGGACGGCCACGGACGGATCCAGGCGCGCGCCCAGCGCGCCACGCCCGCCCAGCAGGACGGCGAGACCGTCATGGGCGCCGTCGAGGAGGTGGTCGGCGAACTCGCCGGTTCGCCTCTGTGGGGACGGGCCGGTTCGCTCGGGATCGGCAGCGCGGGGCCGGTGGACGCCTCCGCCGGCACCGTGAGCCCGGTCAACGTGCCGGGGTGGCGGGACTTCCCGCTCGTCGAGCGGGTGCGTGCGGCCGCCGGGGGGCTGCCGGTCGAGCTGATCGGCGACGGCGTCGCCATCACGGCAGCCGAACACTGGCAGGGCGCGGCCCGCGGCCACGACAACGCGCTGTGCATGGTCGTGTCGACGGGCGTCGGCGGCGGCCTGGTGCTCGGCGGCAGGCTGCACCCCGGGCCGACCGGCAACGCGGGCCACATCGGCCACATCAGCGTCGACCTGGACGGGGACCCGTGCCCCTGCGGGGCGCGCGGCTGCGTGGAACGCATCGCGAGCGGCCCCAACATCGCCCGGCGTGCACTGGAGGGCGGCTGGCAGCCGGGTCCCGACGGCGACACCTCGGCAGCGGCGGTCGCGGCCGCGGCCCGGACCGGCGACCCGGTGGCGGTGGCGTCCTTCGAGCGGGCCGCGCAGGCACTGGCGGCCGGGATCGCGGCCACCGCGACCCTGGTCGAGATCGACATCGCGGTGATCGGCGGCGGCGTGGGCAAGGCGGGGGACATCCTCTTCACGCCCCTGCGCAAGGCCCTCACCGACTACGCGACCCTCTCCTTCGTGCAGCGCCTGACGATCGTGCCGGCGCAGATGGGCACGGACGCGGGCCTGGTGGGAGCCGCCGCGGCCGCGCTGGCCGGCAGGCCGGACGCGACGGCAGCGGGCGTCTGAGGCGGCCGCGGCACTCGGCAGGAACGTTCAGGCCCGGTCGGCCGGAGTTCAGGTCCGGCCGACCGGGCCGGTCGGAAGCGGCCGACGTGCGGGACGCGGGGGTGTCAGCGGGTGATCGTGCGGGTCGCGGGACGTCAGCAGGTGATCCGCGCGTCCGCCCAGTCGCCGTGGTCGGAGGTGACGCCGTCACCTCCGTCGGTCACGACAAGGCTGATCACCTCGGCGCCCGTGACGTCGGCGGTGAGCGGCTGGGCGGCCATGTCCGTGGTCAGTACGCCGGTCGAGGCGACCTTCGTGCCGTCCGCCCAGACCTCGAAGGAGACCGTGCCCTTGGCGGCTTCCTCGTCGTCCACGCCGACGTCGGCGGTGACCTTCTCGCACGCCTTCCCGGTGTAGTAGTCGATCGCGCTCTGGGCGTGGGTGCCGAGCCCCTTGGCGTACACCACCCCGCCGACGGTGAGCCGATGCCCGTCGCCCGCGGCGGTCTCCCCGTTGCTGGTGTCGCGCTCCACCGGCCCCCAGCCGTTGCCGGCCGACAGCCAGGGAAGGTCGCTGAGATAGGAGCTTCCGGCGGGCGGTGGGTCCGCGACGGTCATCGTGACCGTCATCGCGCTCTCGGTGCGCGCCCCGGCCGGCGACATGTAACTCGCCCTGAGCCCGAGGTCGTACGCCCCCTTCGGCGTCCCTTCGGGAGCGGTCACCTTCCAGCCGGTGCGCAGGGCACGGCCCGTCGCCAGTGCCGCGGTCCTGGCCGGCGAGGTCGCGGTGACGGTCCAGCCCTCGGGGCCGGTGAGCGACACGGAGACCTTGTGGGCCGTGGTGCGGCCCAGGTCGGTGACGGACGTGGTGACCGAGGCCGTACTGCCCGGTTCGATGAACTGGTTGCCGTTCAGACCAAGTTCGACGGCCGGCGGGTTCGCCGACCAGCGCCGGTCGGTGGCCACCCGGACCAGGACCGTGCCGTGCGCCGGGACGACCGAGGAGATGGTGCCCGCGGTGTTGTAACTCCGGTGCTGCCACAGGTCGCGCAGCGTGTAGGCGGGCGCGTTCGAGAGGCCGACGGCCTGTGCGGTGGTCGCGATGCGCTGGGGCGAGTTGGACTCGTTGAAGAGGGCGACCGCGCGGCTGCCGTCCTTCATCTCCTTGGCGACGACCCAGCGTCCGCCCGCCGAGGAGACCACCGTGCCCTGCTTGCCGAGCGGATCCTGGTCGACGGCGATGACCTCCTTGTTGTCCAGGATGCCGAAGGTCGTCTGGGAGGCCTTGCGCAGGTCGGTGCCGATGAGCAGCGGGGCGGCCATGACCGACCACATCGAGAAGTGCGAGCGGTACTCGGTCTCGGTCATCCCGCCGTTGCCGACCTCAAGCATGTCCGGGTCGTTCCAGTGGCCGGGACCCGCATGGGGCGCGAGTGGCAGGTTCTGCTTGAGGATCGACAGCATGGAGCCCCAGTTGTCGCTGATGTCCCCGGTCGTGCGCCACAGTTGCCCCACGTCCGACGCCCACTCCCAGGGCTTGTTCTCGCCCCATTCGCAGATGCTGTAGACGATGGGCCGCCCGGTCGCCTTCAGCGCGTCCCGCATGGTGAGGTAGCGCTGCTTGGCGTCCACACCCTGGTTGTTGCAGTTGTCGTACTTGAGATAGTCGACACCCCAGTCGGCGAACTGCTGGGCGTCGCTGTACTCGTGGCCGAGGGCGCCCGGGAAGCCGGCGTCGTTGCAGGTCTTGGTGCCGGCGCTGGTGTAGATGCCGAGCTTGAGACCCTTGGCGTGCACATAGTCGGCGACCGCCTTGATCCCGTGGGGGAACCGGGCCGGGTCCGGGACCAGCTTGCCGTCCGCGTCGCGGCTCGGCAGGGCCCAGCAGTCGTCGAGGTTGACGTACCGGTAGCCGGCGTCCTTGAGGCCCTTCGCCACGAAGAGGTCCGCGATGCCCTCGACCATGGCCTCGTCGAAGTCGGCGCCGCAGTGCGTGGAGTTCCAGTTGTTGAAACCCATCGGCGGCGTGAGGGCGAGACCCTCGGCGACGGTGGGCGAGCCGGTTGCCCCGGCGGCGACGGCGGGTGCGGCGAGGCCCGCGGTGCAGAGCAGTGCCGCGGTCAGTGCTCCGACCACTCTTCGGCGGGTTGTGCGGGTGTGAGGCTGACGCATCGTTACGCTCCTCCGACTCGCGAAAGGTGGGATGACTGCATGTATACGTCATCGGTGCGCGCTTATGGTAGGAGCTGTTGGGCTGTGTTGGAAGGGAAGCGGTGAAGGTTGCTCCGGTTCCCCTTGCGGACCTGGTTGCGAGGGTAGTTGGGGCAGAGGCGCCGTCGTGTGCGTTGGGTTGTGTTGATGGGGGGGCGTCGGGAGAGGCTATGCGTTGGCTGAGGCTGGTCTGTGGACGACCTGGTCAGGACATCCGATGTCCATGCGGTCAGACCGCTCGGGTAGTCGGGGCAGCCGGTTTCCGCGCCGACGTGCCGCGTTGCTCCCCGCGTGGGTTCGCCCGTGACCCCGGGCCGCCCGCACAGTTGAAACGGGCATGAAGAAGCGCAGCATGCTTGCCATCGCCAGCCTGGCCACCGGATTCGTCGTGGCTGCCGTCACTCCGTCCCACGCCGCCGAAAACGGCCCGCTCGCAGACGTGAGCGCCTCGGGGACCCTGGAGCACGTCGACCACGTCGTGAGCCAGGACAGCTTCCAGACGGATCACAACCTCCTGGGCCAGGAGTAGCCGGGCGGGGCGGAAACGAACGGCGGTGCCGGGGTTCCGCGGAGGGAGCACCGGCACCGTTTTGCGCGCCCTCAACGGGAACTGGTTTCCGTGGCAGTGTGGAGCGGGCAAGCCTCAGGGGGCCAACAGAAGAGGGGGAGTCCGTGATCGTCTGGGTCAACGGCGCGTTCGGTGCGGGAAAGACCACCACCGCACGTGAACTGATCGAACTGATCCCGAACAGCACGCTCTTCGACCCCGAGGTCATCGGCGGGGCACTGACACACCTGCTACCGGCCAAACACCTCGCCGAGGTCGGCGACTTCCAGGATCTGCCGATCTGGCGACGACTGGTGATCGACACGGCGGCCGGAATGCTCGCCGAGCTGGGCGGGACCCTGGTGGTTCCCATGACCTTGCTGCGCCAGGAGTACCGGGACGAGATCTTCGGCGGCCTCGCCGCCCGCCGTATCGCCATCCGGCATCTGTGTCTCACCCCGGCCGAAACGATCCTGCGCGAGCGAATAGCCGGGCGGGAGATCCCGCCCGACCTACCCGACGGCGAGATGCGCGTCCGGCAGTGGTCGTACGACCAGATCGAGCCCTACCGTGCCGCCCTCGCCTCCTGGATCGGTGCCGACGCCCATCTCGTCGACACCAGCGCGCTCACCCCGTACGAGACGGCCGTGTACGTCGCCGAGGCCGTCGGCTCCGGTGCCGCGCCCGTCTGCGACATCGTGCAGACCCCGGAACCCACCGCCGAGACCCTCGCGGCCGGGGTGCTCCTCTTCGACGAGGACGATCGCGTCCTGCTGGTCGACCCCACCTACAAGGCCGGCTGGGAGTTCCCCGGCGGTGTCGTCGAGCCCGGCGAAGCCCCCGCGCGGGCGGGCGTGCGGGAGGTCGAGGAGGAGACCGGGATACGGCTGGAGAAGGTCCCGCGGCTGCTGGTCGTCGACTGGGAGCAGCCCGCGCCGCCCCGCTACGGAGGCCTGCGGCTGCTCTTCGACGGCGGCCGGCTGGACTCCGCCGAGGCCGGGCGGCTGGTGCTGCCGGGGCCCGAGCTGCGCGACTGGCGCTTCGTCACCGAACAGGAGGCGGCCGAGATGCTGCCCCCGGTGCGCTACGAACGGCTGCGCTGGGCGCTGCGGGCCCGCGAGCGCGGTGCCGCGCTCTATCTGGAGGCCGGCGTCCCGGTCGGTTGACACCACCTGACTGCCTGTCAGTCGCCGGGTCTTTGAAGGGGGTGTTGTGAGCCGCCGATCGTCTTGCAGGACCCGTGACATCGCTCAGCAGGGCCGGCGAGGTCGCGATGCCGGTATGGGTGGGCATGCGGCGCGCGGCGTTGGTCATTGCTCCCATGGTCACCGCGGCGGCCCGTAGGTGTCCGCGGATTTCCGCAGCACCTGGGACGCGTTCGAGCTCACCGGATCGCCGTGGCCGAAGCAGGCCACATCCGTCTGCAGGGCGGCCATCCGCCGGAAGGACGCGACGGCCCGGGCCCGGTCGAGGTTGAACACCCCGAGTATCACCGACCTGGTGACCGGTGAGACCGCTACCGCGTCCCCCGTGAACAGCACGCCGTACGCGGGGAGATGGAGCGCGATGCTGCCGTCGGTGTGACCGGGGACGTGGACGACCCGGGCGCCGCCGCCGAAGTCCAGGACGTCACCGTCGGACAACTCCGTGACCTCGTCCGGGCGGACCGGCTCGCCGACGGGCAGATGCCTCGTGGCCTCGGCGTAAACCGGCAGCTCCCACTCCTCGAACACCGGCGGCGGACCAGCGAGTTCGCCCCGGATCACCGGCGCGTCCAGGCGGTGCGCCAGCACTTCGGACCCGCTCAGGGCGGCCAACTCGGCCGCCCCGCCGACGTGGTCCTCGTGGAAATGGGTGAGGACGATCCGTCGTACCGACGAAGGGGACCGGCCCAGGGCGGTGAGCGCGTCGGCGATCGTACGGCCCGCGCCGAGCGGGCCGGCGTCGATCAGCGTCGAGGTGCCGGCGTCCGGGTCGTGCCAGAGGTAGGCCTGGCCGACCGGGAAGCGCAGCAGGTGCAGCCGGGGGAGGAGTTCGATGACGTCCATGCCCCGACCGTAGGGAGGACCCCCGTCCGGAGACGAGAGTCCTCTGCTGTGGGCAGAGCGGTTCAGCCCGCCGCGTAGTTCCGCAGGAACAGCGCCTCCGCCACCGACAGGCGCTCCAGCTCCTCGGGGGACACGCTCTCGTTGACCGCGTGGATCTGCGCCTCCGGCTCGCTCAGACCTATCAGCAGGATCTCGGCGTGCGGGTAGAGGCTCGCCAGGGTGTTGCACAGCGGGATGGAGCCGCCCTGACCGGCGTACTGCATCGTCTCGCCCGGGTAGGCGACCGCCATCGCGTCGGCCATCGCCTGGTACGCCGGGCTGGTGACGTCGGCGCGGAACGGCTGGCCCTGGCCGACCGTCTCCGTCCGCACCCGGGCACCCCACGGGGTATGCGCCTCCAGATGGGCCTGGAGCAGCTTGCTCGCCTCGGCCGCGTCCACGCCCGGCGGCACCCGCAGGCTGACCAGGGCACGGGCACTCGCCTGGACCGACGGGGTGGCGCCGACCACGGGTGGGCAGTCGATGCCGAGCACCGTGACCGCCGGGCGCGCCCAGATGCGGTCGGCGACCGAGCCGTCGCCGATCAGCCCGACGCCGTCGAGCACCTTGGCGTCCGTGCGGAACTGCTCCTCGTCGTACTCCAGCCCCGTCCAGCGCGACTCCGGGGCGAGCCCGTCGACCGTCGTCGAACCGTCCTCGGCGCGCAGCGAGTCCAGGACCCGGATGAGCGCGGCCAGCGCGTCCGGGGCGGCGCCACCGAACTGCCCGGAGTGCAGATTGCCCTGAAGTGTGTCGATCTGGACTCGGAGCATGGTCATGCCGCGCAGGGTCGTGGTCACCGTCGGCAGGCCGACGCGGAAGTTGCCCGAGTCGCCGATGACGATCGTGTCCCCCGCCAGCAGCTCGGGGTGCTGCTCGGCGTACCGCTCCAGGCCGCCGGTGCCCATCTCCTCCGAGCCCTCGGCGATCACCTTGACGTTGACCGGGACGCCACCGTTCGCCTTGAGCGCGCGCAGCGCCAGCAGATGCATGATCACGCCGCCCTTGCAGTCGGCGGCACCGCGCCCGTACCAGCGGCCGTCCCGCTCGGTCAGCTCGAACGGCGGGGTGGTCCAGGCGGCCTCGTCCAGCGGCGGCTGCACATCGTAGTGCGCGTACAGCAGGACCGTTTTGGCACCCTCCGGGCCCGGCAGATAGCCGTACACCGACTGCGTGCCGTCCGGGGTGTCCAGCAGAGCGACGTTCACGAAGTCCTCGGCGCGCAGCGCGTCGGCGACCCAGTTCGCGGCGCCCTCGCTCTCGCTCCTCGGGAACTGGGTGAAGTCCGCCACCGACTTGAAGGCCACCAGCTCGGCGAGCTCCGCTTTCGCCCTGGGCAGCAGGGCGGCGACGGTATCGGCGACCGGATTGGACGACATGGGCACGCTCCTCGTGGGTGCGACGTTGAACTGGTGAGTGCACCGATCCTCCCACAGCGGCCTGCGGCGATCTCCGCCGTAGGATGCGAGGGGACAGGTGACAGGTGTCGGCCCACGGACGGACAGAGCGAGACCTACGGCTCGATACGGCACCTACGGTTGATACGGCGTGATACGGCTTCTACGGCTTGATCGGAGCAGCGGAACATCGTGAGCGGTGAGAATTCTTCGGCGGACGACGTGCAGCGGGTGTGGGACGTCGTCGTGGTGGGCGCGGGACCTGCGGGGGCCTCGGCCGCCTACGCGGCGGCGGTCGCGGGACGGCGCGTACTGTTGCTGGAGAAAGCCGAGCTGCCCCGCTACAAGACCTGCGGAGGCGGCATCATCGGCCCCTCACGCGACGCCCTCCCGCCCGGCTTCGAGCTGCCACTGAAGGACCGGGTGCATGCGGTCACCTTCTCCAACAACGGACGGTTCACCCGCACCCGCCGCTCCAAGCAGATGATGTTCGGGCTGATCAACCGGCCCGAGTTCGACCAGCAGCTGGTCGAGCACGCCCAGAAGGCGGGCGCCGAGCTGCGCACGGGCGCCTCCGTGCAGCGCGTGGAACAGCACGGCTCGGCCGTCCCCGACCGGCGCACGGTGGCCCTGGTCCTCCAGGGTGGCGAGACCCTGCTGGCCCGCGCGGTCGTCGGCGCCGACGGCAGCGCCAGCCGGATAGGCGCCCACGTCGGTGTGAAGGTCGACCAGGTGGACCTCGGCCTGGAGGCGGAGATCCCGGTGCCGGAGACGGTGGCCGAGGACTGGAAGGGGCGGGTCCTCATCGACTGGGGCCCGATGCCCGGCAGCTATGGCTGGGTCTTCCCCAAGGGCGACACCCTGACCGTCGGGGTGATCTCGGCGCGCGGCGAAGGCGCCGCCACCAAGCGGTACTTGGAGGACTTCGTCGCCCGGCTCGGCCTCGCCGGCTTCGAACCGAGCATCTCCTCCGGCCACTTGACCCGCTGCCGCGCCGACGACTCCCCGCTCTCCCGGGGCCGGGTGCTGGTGTGTGGTGATGCGGCGGGCCTCCTTGAGC
This sequence comes from Streptomyces sp. NPDC005866, assembly GCF_040629895.1. Classification (NCBI taxonomy): domain Bacteria; kingdom Bacillati; phylum Actinomycetota; class Actinomycetes; order Kitasatosporales; family Streptomycetaceae; genus Streptomyces; species Streptomyces sp. NPDC005866. The sequence continues at coordinate 112,700 of NZ_JBEXWP010000010.1, read as the reverse complement.
CGTGGACCCGCGAGGGCATCTCCTTCGCACTGCGTTCGGGGCGGCTCGCAGGGGAGTGGGCGGTGCGGATCGCCGAGGCCCATGACGCCGTGGACACCCGCCGCCAGGCGCTGAACTACGCCTTCGCCGTCAAGGCGGGCCTCGGCGTCGAGATGAGCGTCGGCAAGCGGATGCTGGCGGTGTTCGAGCGCAGGCCCGGGCTGTTCCACGCGGCCCTGACCGGGTTCCGCCCCGCCTGGCGCGCGTTCAAGGAGATCACCCAGGGCCGGACCTCCCTCGGCGAACTCGTCCGCTCCCATCCGCTCGCCCAGCGCGCCCTCACCGCCCTCGACCCGGGCCCGGTGGCGAAGGAGAACGCGCCCACCGAGGACGCGGCCGACGACGACGCCGTCACTTCTTGACGGAGACCCGGAAGACCGGGTGGTCGGGGGCGATGCGGCGCAGGTCGGCGTCGGGAGAGTCGGGGCCGACCCCGTTGAAGAAGACGCCGACCTCCGCCTTCCATCGCTTCAGGTAGGCCCGCAGCAGCCGAGCCTTGTCGTCGTCGGGGACCTCGGTGGCGGTGAAGACGTCCACGTTCTTGCCGAGCCGCAGTTCGCCGCCGCCGGCGGCGCGCATGTTGCGGGTCCACTGGACGTGGCCGCGCGGCGCGACCAGGTACTGCTGTCCGTCCACCGTCAGCAGGTTCACGGGGGTGGTGCGCCACTCCCCGCTCTTGCGTCCGCGGACGGCCAGGACACGGGAGCCCCAGATGCTGATGCCGCGTCGGGTGAGCCAGGAGACGGCGCGATTGAAGACGTTGACGGTGAACCAGCCGGGCTTCTGGACGTGTGTCGACACGTGACCCCCACAGTTTGGGAGAGCGGTGCTCTCGCAGGGCTCCCAGTGTGGGGGAGATCGGTGATACAAGGCAAGAGCGGTGCTCTCTTTTTTGGGCGCCGCACTGATTTGAGATCGCTGCACTGAAACGAGTTCGGCGGTCATGCTCGAGTGCAGTGCTTCAAAGCGTGTGCACTGCTCCACTCTCGTGGCACACTGCTCGTATGAGCACCTCACAGGGCGCCCGTGCGCGAGCCAGGATGGAAGTCACCGCGGCCATCAAGGACGAGGCGCGCAGACAGCTCGCGGCCGAGGGCGCGGCCAAGCTGTCGCTGCGGGCCGTCGCGCGTGAACTCGGCATGGTCTCCTCGGCGCTCTACCGCTACTTCCCCAGCCGTGACGACCTGCTCACCGCGCTCATCATCGATGCCTACGACTCCCTCGGCGAGGCCGCCGAGGCCGCGCACGCCGCTGCCGCCGACGCCGCCCCGGCGCACCGCTGGGTCACCGTGTGCGAGGCGGTACGCGGCTGGGCGCTGGCGCACCCGCACGAGTACGCGTTGATCTACGGCTCGCCGGTGCCCGGCTACTCGGCGCCTGAGACGACCGTTCTGCCGGCCGCCCGAGTCGCCCTCGTCCTGATCGGCATCGTGCGCGAGGCGTTCGAGCGGCGCGGTCTGGCCCGCACCCCCATGCCCGCCGAGCTCGCGCCCGAGGCCCGCCGGATGGCCGACGAGCTGATGCCCGGCCTCCCGCCGGAGGTGGCCGTGGCCATGGTCGCGGCGTGGGCGCAGCTGTTCGGACTCGTCGGATTCGAACTGTTCGGGCAGTTCAAGGGGGTCGTCGAGGACCGTGACCGGTTCTTCCGGCACGCGGCCGCCCAGCTCGCCCACGGGGTGGGCGTGGTCTTCCCGTAGTCGGTCGGCTCCGGTGGCGAGGTGACAGACACACCGTCGCCTCGGGAGCGGTCCGCGCTGGTCGCCTTGGGCGCGCCGCCACCCCCGGGCGTCACCTGCGCGAGCGGCGGGCTCACCCGGGCGCCACCCGGGGGCGTGAACCTGGGCGGCATCCGAACGAACCCGGAACGTGGGCCGGCGCGTGGCCGAAGGCCCCACGTACCAGCTTCAGTGCCTCGACGGCCACGCCCGCTACTGAGGGCCCGGCTCCGCCGAACTCCCGCCGGCCGACGGGCACCTCTCCGACGCGGTCATCCATCGCCGGATGGGCGAACGCTTCGCCGGGCCGGCCTTCGTGGACGACGCGGCGTTCGCGAAGGGCGGCAGGGGAGCCGACGGTCCTCACTGCGCCGGGGCGGCCGACGTCCCGGCGCCGTCCTCCGGGACGAGCTGGCCGAGCCCGAGGTGCCGGCCTCCGCCGGCTTCACCGCGCACCTCGCCCAGCACCGGCAGTGGGCCGAGGACCACCCCGCGCCGCCGGGAGTGCTTCGCCGGGCGCTGGCTTTCTGGACCCGGATGCACGGCGTGCTCTCCCTCGAACTCGCCGGACAGTTCGCGGGCATGGGCTTCGACCCGGAGCGGCTGTTCGACGCCGAGGTGGCGGAGCTGGCGCCCGGCCGCTGACCGCGACCCGGCGGCCTACTTCCCGGGGAGTACGCGTGATCACCTCGCCGGGCTGACGCTCGCGTGGGCCGGTGCCGTCTAGCGTGGCGGACATGGACGAGCAGCGGGTAGGGGAGCGCGGCCCCGCGCAGTGGTGGCATCACGGCCCCCCGTGGCGGTACCGCGACGACGGGGGTGAGGACGAGCCGTCCCGCGGCCGGCTGCCGTGGCGCACCACCGTCCCGCTCACTGTCCTGGTACTGGTGGGCTCGAACTTCGCCGCCCACGGGCAGCCGCACCGCGAACACCTCGACGTGTACGCCCGGCTGCTGCTCCTGGCCACCTGCGCGCTGCTGCTGTGGCGGCACCGGCACCCGGTGCCCGTGGTGTTCGGCACGGCCGCGCTCGCCCTGGTCTACCTCGCGGCCGGCTACCCATATGGGCCGCTCTTCGCGGCCGTCGCCGTGGCCTGCTTCAGCGCTGTCGTCGCCGGGCGCCGCCGGGCCGCCTGGGCGGCCATCGGGATGCTGTGGGGCGGCCACCTGCTGATCTCGCTCTGGCTGTACCGCTGGCTGCCGCCGCCGGGTGACACGGGGGCGAATCTTGGCCAGGAGATGATCATCGCCACTTGGGTGCTGATCATCGTCTCCGTGGCCGAGCTGGTCCGGCTGCGGCGCGAGCAGTGGGCGCGGGAGCGGGCCGACCGCGCTCAGGCGGCCCGGCGGCGGGCGGACGCGGAACGGCTGCGGATCGCCCGCGAGCTGCACGACGTGCTGGCGCACAGCATCTCGGTCATCAACGTCCAGGCGGGCATGGGCCTCGCACTCCTGGACTCCGACCCGGAGCAGGCCCGGTCCGCGCTCACCACCATCAAGGCCGCCAGCAAGGAGGCCCTCGGCGAGGTGCGTCAGGTGCTCGACACCCTGCGCGCTCCGGGGGACGTGCCGCGCGCGCCGGCGCCTGGCCTGGGGCGGTTGCCGGAACTCGTCGAACAGGCGGCGAGTGCGGGTCTCACCGTGGCGGTCGAGGGGGAGCCGCCGCGGCTCCCGCCCGGCGCCGACCTGGCCGCCTTCCGGATCGTGCAGGAGGCGCTCACCAATGTCGTACGGCACTCGGGTTCGCGGCACGCGCGCGTGCGGCTCGAACACGGCGGCGGTCAGCTGCGGTTGTGGATCGACGACGACGGCCCGGCGACCGGCGCGGACGCGGGCGGCAGCGGGAACGGGCTGGCCGGGATGCGGGAGCGGGCGGCCGCGCTGGGTGGCACGATCGAGGCGGGACCGCGCGCCGACGGCGGCTTCCGGGTGCTCGCCGTACTGCCTCTGACCGACGCCCCACTGCCCTTGACCGATCGGGAGGACCGATGATCCGGGTACTGCTCGCCGACGACCAGTCGCTGGTGCGGGCCGGTTTCCGGGCGCTGCTCGACGCTCAGCCGGACATCGAGGTGGCCGGGGAGGCGGCGGACGGCGAGGAGGCGCTGCGCCAGGTACGCGAACTGCGCCCCGATGTCGTCCTGATGGACATCCGTATGCCGCATCTCGACGGCCTGGCCGCGACCCGCCGAATCACCGCGGAGGAGGAGCTGAAGGACGTCAAGGTGGTCATGCTGACGACGTTCGAACTGGACGAGTACGTCTTCGAGGCGATCCGCTCCGGGGCCTCGGGCTTCCTGGTCAAGGACACCGAGCCGGAGGAACTGGTGCGCGCCGTCAGGGCGGTGGTGGGCGGGGACGCACTGCTGTCGCCGGGGGTGACGCGCCGGCTGATCGCGGAGTTCGCGGCCCGTTCCAAGGAGCCGGCCGCCGCCGACGCCCTCGCCCGACTCACGGAACGGGAAAGGGAGGTGATGGCCCTGGTCGGCATCGGCCTGTCCAACGAGGAGATCGCCCGCCGCCTGGTGGTCAGCCCCCTGACCGCCAAGACCCATGTGAGCCGCGCGATGGTCAAGCTGGGCGCCCGCGACCGAGCCCAACTGGTCGTCCTGGCCTATGAGTCGGGGCTGGTCCGGCCGGGCTGGCTGGGCTGAGACGACCGCTGGAAGCGGACGAACACGCTGACCACCCGGGCGAAGAACATCACAGTGGCGAGCGCCACGCCCACCAGCGGCAGCGCCCGTTCGAGACCACCGGGCACATCGAAGAGCAGGGCCGGTCCCGCCACCGCTCCGAAGACCACCGCCGCCGCGAACACCGCGCCGCACAGCGCGTAGCCGATCTCGACGGTGATCGCGTCCCGCTCGGCCTGACTGCGCCGTCCCCCGTGACTCGTCATCCCGTCAGTGTCACAGCCGTGCGCCCGGCGGAGCAACCTGCCCCGCCGGGCGCACGTTCGGAGGGTTCCGTCAGTCGCTGACGGACACGCGCTCCGCCTCCAGGGACGTGGACTTGGCGATCACGACGGTCTGCTGCCCACGCCGGGTGAGCAGTCCGGTGAGTGTGATCAGGAAGCCGGCGAGGGCCACGCCCGCCACCACCATGAAGCCGGGGCGGTAGCTGTCGAGGACCGCCTGCGGGGTCGCATGGGCCGGGGCGCCGGCGGTGACCACCGCCGTCACGATCGCCAGGAAGATCGCGCCGCCCACCTGCACCGAGGTGTTGAGGAGCCCGGAGACCATGCCCTGCTCGTGGTCGTCCACCCCGTTGGTGGCCTGGATGTTGAGCGAGGGGAAGACCAGCGCGCAGGCAGCGCCGATCAGCAGCATCGACGGCAGGATCACCGCCGCGTAGACGGGGTCGAGGTCGACGCGCAGGAACAGGACGTATCCGAGGACCATGAACGCGAAGCCCGTCGCTATCAGCCGCGGGGTGCCGAAGCGGTCCACGATCGCACCGACCCTGGTCGAGGACACCGCCACCAGCGCGCCCGCGGGCAGGAAGGCCAGGGCGGTGTGCAGCGCCGACCAGCCGAGCACGGACTGCATGTAGAGGGTGGTCAGGAACTGGAAGCCGACGTACGAGCCGAAGAAGGCGACCGCGCCGAGCTGGGCGCGGACCTGGCTGCCCGAGCGCAGCACGCCGAGCCGGATGAGCGGGCCGGGGGAACGGCGTTCGACCCGGACGAAGGCGGTGAGCAGGACGGCGACCGCGAGGAACGACAGCAGGGTGCGGGCCGAAGCCCAGCCGACCTGTGGGGCCTCCACCACGGTGAACACCAGGAGCAGCATCGAGGCGGTGCCGAGGACCGCGCCGGGGATGTCGTAGCCGTTGTGGTCGCGTTCGCGGGAGCTGCGCGGCAGCAGCTTGAGGCCGGCCACGAGCGCGATCAGGGCGATGGGGGCGGGCAGCAGCATGGTGAGGCGCCAACTGGCCTCGGTGAGCAGGCCGGACAGCACCAGGCCCATGGAGAAGCCGGTGGCCGCGCAAGTGGTGTAGATGGCGAGGGCACGGTTGCGCAGCGGGCCCTCCGGGAACGTGGTCGTGATGATTGAGAGGCCGGCCGGAGCGGTGAAGGCCGCGCTCAGGCCCTTGATGAAGCGGCTGCCGATCAGCAGCGGGCCCGAGTCGACGAGGCCGCCGAGCAGCGAGGCGAGCGCGAAGACGCCGAGGGCCACGAGGAACACCTGGCGCCGGCCCAGCAGGTCGGCGGTACGGCCGCCGAGCAGCAGCAGGCCGCCGTATCCCAGGATGTAGCCGCTGACGATCCATTGCAGCGTCGAGGTCGACAGGTGCAGGTCGGAGCCGATCGAGGGCAGGGCGACGCCGACCATCGACACATCGAGCGCGTCCAGGAACATCGCGGCGCAAAGCACCAGCAGTGTGCCCCAGAGCCGGGGAGTCCAGCGTCCCTTGAAAGGAGGGGCGGTGAGCGGAGAGGTCATGCGGACATTACATGCATATGCATTCAATGTAAGCGCATTTAATTACGATGCAACAATCCTGTTTCTCTGCTACGGTGCCGGGATGGCGGCGAAGAAGCCCGAGCAGGCACTCGTGGAGCAGTGGCGGGACATTCTGGCCCTGCACGCCCGCACCCAGTGCGAACTCGACCGCGTCCTGCACGACCACGGCCTGTGCGCCAGTGACTTCGAGGTACTCGACCTGCTCTCCGACGGTCCGGCGGCGGACGGCGCCTGCAGCTACCGCGTCCAGGAGATCGCTGAGCGGGTGCACCTCAGCCAGAGCGCGCTGTCCCGGCTGGTCGCCCGGCTGGAGAAGGACGGCCTGGTCGAGCGGACCATGTGCCCGGAGGACCGGCGGGGCGTGCGGGTGGCGCTGACGGGCAAGGGGCGCGCGCTGCACGGCCAGGTGCTGCCGGTGCAGCGCGCGGTGCTCACCCGGATGCTGGCCGGCTAGAACCGGCGGTCAGATCCCGGACCTGGTGCGCCACAGGTCGACCAGTTCCGGGTCGCCGGTCACCTTCGGCACCGGTATCCGGTTCCACAGCGCCAGGTACAACTCGTCGGCAGGACCCGAGAGTTCGGCCATTGCGCCAGAGGGTTCGGCCATCGCCCCATGGAGTGCGCCGAGTTCCGTGACGGGCGGTTGTGCCGACAGCCGTACGGCCCATGCCGCGTCCGTGTCCGCGGCGCGCACCCGGAGCACCCGCGGGTGTTCGGAGCGGACCCGGCTGCGGGTGCGGGCGTGGAAGCCGCGCAGCAGTTCGTCGATGCCGTCGACCGCGAAGTCCGAGGCGATCGGGGACGCCGGCCCGCCCCGGGCGGCCTCGGCGTCGTACCGGTGGACGGTCGTCTCATGAGCCTGCCGGCGCAGCCAGAAGGCCAGTGGTGAGGAGACGGGGGCGGGGTGGAAGGTCCAGCACGTCAGGTTCCGCGGGGCAGCGGCGAGGGTGCCGACGAGGTGATGGTGGCCGTCGCGGAACCAGGTGGTCAGGTCGGTGCCGTCGAGGTCGGGCGGGTCCGGGATGGGCCGGGGGCCGGGGTGGGCGTCGGCGACGACACTGGCGGCCCACCGGTGGATGGTGCCCGTGTGCCGCAGCAGGTCGCGCACCTGCCAGCCCGGGCAGGTCGGCACCTCGGCGTCGAGGCCCGCCTCCGTGCCGGCCGCGGCCAACGCCCGGCCCTCCCGGTCGAGGATCTGAAGAAACTCGGCAGTCTCCATGCCGCGAGTCTGCCCGATGCGGCACTCGCCGGCACAGCAGGCCCCTGGCGCAGCAGGAACCCCACCGAGTCCCCAGTGCGTTGACTGGCGGGGAGCGTCATTCAAAGCGCGCGATATCCGAGGCCGCCATCACGCGGGAGACGATGACCGAGATCCTGTCCGGCCGGGCGGAAGCGGACGCCCGCCGTCCGGCCGACACGTCGCCACAGCACACGGCGACTGCACGTAGCCAATCTTCCGCATCAGCGCGTGGTCAGGCCGTGGTGGGCTCGGATTCCCGAACTGCCCGGGACCAGATCACAGCTGCTGGTATGACCATGAGCAGCCCAATGGTCAGCAATAGGGTTGCTGAATTCATCAGCACGCCGGCCACTCCGCCGACCGCGAGCCCTACAGGTACCGCTGTGAGGTTCGCAGCGCGGTAGGAGGCTGTAGCCATGGGCCGTTCCGCGTCGGTGATGGCCCGGGCCCGGAATGTCTGAACCCGGACCAGGACGACGCCCGAGCAGAACTCGTCGATGACGAATCCCGCGAGCACCAGCAGCAGCCCCCCGGTACCTCCCATGTACGCTCCGAGCCCGATCACGGTGTAGGCGCCGACCGCCCCGCAGCCGAACAGCGAGGTCCCCCATCCGCTGCGGAGCGCTCGCGGGAGCCGTTCGGCGACAAAGGCACCGAGAACGGCGAACAGCACCGAGCAGCTGCGGATGACGCCGTATGTCGTCGCGGACAGGGGCGTCGTATGAAGCAGTGTGATCAGCAGGACGGCCTCGATGACGCACTGCCCAAAGTTGTACGACAGAGACCAGACGGTGACGGTACGCAGCGCCGATGTACGGAAGTTGATGGCCAGGCCGCCGCGCAGCGTGCTTTTCCTGGCAGGGGCGGCGTCTCCTGTTGGCTCTGCATCTGCTGTGCCCGGTCCCTCGGCCTTTTCGTCGGATGCGCTGCCGTTCGGTACGCGCACGCGAGGGATGCGCGCCAGCAGCCCGCACGCGGCCAGGGCCAGGACCGCGGCTGAGGCGAACGTGGGCGTCAGGCCGACGGCGGCCAGGGCGAGACCGGTCACAAAAGGTGCCGCCGCGTCGGCGGACGACTCGGCCATGCCAAGACGTGAGTAGATCTTCGGCAGAGCTTCATCGGTGAAGGCTTGCGGGATCAGTACCTGGGTCGAGACCGCGGTCAGGATGGAGCCGCAGGCCAGGGAGATGTTCGCCAGACAGAAGACGCCGATCGCCACGCCGGGTGCGAAAGCGAGGCCGAGCGCTGCCAGTGCGAAGGCGACGGCTCGCAGCAACTCGGAGCCGATCATGACGGCCCGCTGGTCGAACCGTTCGACGAGTCGGGCCGCTGGACCGGCCAGCAGCACCTGGGGAGCGAAGCGGCAGATGCCGAGCAGCGCGACGATCGTCGCGTTGGCGCCCAGGGTGTCTACGGCGACGAAAGGCACTGAGAACTCGACGGCGGCGATGGCGAAGAACGAGAGAAAGTTCGCCACCGGCAGGGACACTGCCAGCGCGTTGTTCTCTCTCAGTGGTTCGATGGTGGTCGTCATCCGTCCTCGGGCTCTTCTCGGTGTCTGTTGTCGGGCGTTCGGGTTTTCAGGCTTCCGCCAGTACGCCAGCGCGCAGGCACTCGACGACGTCGGCGGCGGTGCTGTCGGTCAGCACGGATTCCTGCTCCAGCAGGGACACGAACAGGTCTCGGCCGACCGGGACCTGGGCGCCTGCGTTACTCAGTACGTACCGGGTGCTGTCGCCCGTCCCGAAGACGGCCATAACGGTCGCCTCCGCGCGGCGGACGGGGATCTTCAGGGGCGAGGGAGACGCGAACAGGCCGTCCTCGGTGAGCAGGAACCCGATGTCCGGGTGACGGGAGAACGCCAGCGCGTCCGACGCGGACTCGATGATCGGCTGGGTGGGTCCGTTGAGGGAGGTGTTGACCAGGACCGGGATCTGTCCCGTCTCGGCCATCTGCGTGAGGATGTCGTGGATCGCGGGGTTGTCGTCAGCCGTGACCGTCTGCACCCGCGCCGAGCCGTCCGCGTGCACGATCTCCTTCAGCACGGCACGGTATTCCTCGCGCACCTCGAAGTCGTAGTTCATGAACGGTGCTTCCGTGGGCCCGATGAAATAGGTCGTGAGGTCCTCGGTCCGCACCATCGGGGCGACGGGCCGCCATGGCTGCCTCTTCTTGATCCGGTTCAGCTTGGACCGGGCGTTGGCGCAGGCGACCGGGTGACACAGGATCGACCTGTTCCCGAGCGCCCGCGGGCCGAACTCGGCCCGGCCGGCGTACCTGACCAGGATCGCCCCGTCCAGCAGTACCTCGGCGGCCCGTCGGCTCAGGTCCGCGGTCGCGGAGACGGCGTATCCCTGGCGCTGCGCTTCCTGTGGTGTGACCGGTTCGGCGGCGCGTCCCAGGAAATCGGAGGTGACCTTCACCGAAGCCACGGTCTGTGTCCGCGAGGTGCGCGCCCAGCCGAGATAGGCGGCGCCGACGGAGATGCCCGCGTCGTGGGGACAGGACGGCACGTACAGGTTGCGCACCTGCGGCAGCGCGCCGATGGCGGTGTTCCCTGACAGGTTCAGAAAGACACCGCCCGCGCAGCACAGGTCCGGTATCCCACTGAGTTCGACGGCCTGTGCAGCATGGCTGACGATGAGCCGGTTGAACGCTACCTGCACCGCGTGTGCGACATCGGCGCTCTGTGTGACGTCGGTGGTCGTCTCCAGGATCTGCCAGCCGTTGCGCAGCCGCGGCCGGGGACCGCTCGTGAGAATGTCATTGACGGTCACTCGGGGGGGCTGGTCGAAGGGCAGCGCGGCCAGTGCCATCAACTGGCCGTGGGCGTGCTCCTTGCGGAAGAGGAATCGGGCGACGTTGTCGTACAGGCTCGCTTCGCTCTGTACGAACACGTCCGGCTGGTTGTGCGGTTCGCTGAACGCCCGCTCCAGCAGTTCGAACCGGTCCTGCCGGAACGCGTACATGGAACGCATCTCGGTGAAGAGTCGTGGCGACGTCGCGTCGCTGTAGTACGTGCGGAAGAACTCCGGGAACGGAACGTGGAAGTCGGCGCCGTCCCGTGACGAGGTGCCGGCGCTGTCCGAGACCAGCACGGTCGCTTCCGAGAAGCCCGATGCGTACAGGGCGGATGCCGCGTGCGCCAGGTGGTGGGACACCACCTGGTGGCGTTCGTCGAACGGGTCGAAGAGGTCGAAGGAGGATGACACCAGGGGCCGCTGGAGGCCCACGCCGGAAGGGCCCGCGGCCTGGAAGGAACTGACGATGACGTCGACGTCTTCCAGGACCAGGCCAGCCGCGGCCAGCACCTCCCGGACCGGGAGCCTGTTGGTCAGCGCCTCCTGGCCGTCGTACTTGCGCCGGGTGACCCGCTCCTGCTGGATCGCGGCCAGCAGGACACCGTCCCGGACAACGGCGCAGGAAGACTCGTGTCCGCAGTGGATTCCGAGGGCGACGGTCATCGCTTGTAGTTCTCCAGCGGGGCGCCCTCGGGCATGAATCCGAACGTGAGGATGGAGACCCGCTCGTTCTCGCGGATCGGCGTGCGGCTGTGCGCCTGCGTGCCGGCCAGGAAGATGACGACCTCGCCGGGCTCCAGTTGGAACCGTTCCTTGCTGCCATCCGCGTAGTGCATGTGCAGCGCTGAGGGCTCGGGTGTCCCCTCGGGAATATCGTGCGCGAGCATCATCAGCACGTTCAGCGAGAAGATGTCGGTGTCGATGTGCGGGACGATGCCCTGACCGGCGTCGCGGTAGTACAGATAGCTCGCCACACCGGTCGCCTCCGCCTTCGGTACGACCGTGGCCACCAGGTCGGCCAGTTCCCGGCTGGTCGCCAGGCGGCTGGCGACTGGGCCGCCGTAGCCGAGGTAGTGCTCGTCGTAGGGCAGCGCGGTCTTGCCGACCTGCCCGGACTCGTCGATCAGGGACGTCAGCAGTTCGTCGGTGAGAAAGTCGGGGCGTCCCCGGTACCGCACCCCGCGCGGGTCCGGTACGTCGTAGGGGCAGAGCATCTCCAGCGCGTCGGTCACCGCTTCGCGGCCCGGCGCCGCCTCGGCCTCGGTCGAGGCCACCAGGCGTCCGGCGGACAGCCCCAGGATCAGCTTCAGATTCGCCTGTTCGGCCGGCGTGAGCCGCTCGTGCAGACCGGCGAGGCGGCGGCCCATGGTCGACGTGTCACTCATGTGTTCCCCCAAGGGTGCGGTAGCCGAAGGACACCAGACGGATCGCCTCGCCCTCGACGGTTCGGGTGCGCTGGTGCGTGACACTGTCCGCGAAGAAGACGAGGGACTCTCCCGGCTGCAAATGGAAGCGGATCGCCTCGTGGTCCGGCGGATGAAGAATGAGTTCGGACCGTTGCTCGCCGCTGGCCCGGTGTTCGAGCATGGTGAGGATGTTGAGAGAGAACTCGTCCTTGTCGACGTGCGGATCGATACCGAGGTCGGGCTCGTCGTAGTACAGGTGATTCGCCCTACGTGTCGGCGCGACGGCACCGACGACCTCGTTGAGGAACTTACGGATGGGCTGAGAAAGCGAGATGTCCCTGGCCACGGGGGCACTGGAGGCAACGTAGTGGTCGAGGAAGCGTTCGGCGACGGGACGGCAGGCGTGTGATTCCTGGTCCAGTGCGGCGAGGTCCTCATCGGACAGGAAAGATGCCCGGCCGTAGAACACCACACCCGTGGGGAATTTGTCCCGGCCCCCCGCCTGGAGCTTCGGCAGTGAATGCTGCGTAGCGCCGAGGGCGCTCTCCCGTAGGTTTTCTGGAATTTGTTGAGCATGGCCGCTGAGCACACCGCCCGCGGCCATGCTCAGGAGGAATTTCAGGTTCTCCCTTTCTGCGGCGGTCAGATCCGTCGACAGCTGAGACAACCGCTGCACCAACGCCGAAGCTTCCTCCGCAGATGTCATATTTAGATCCCCTGACTTTCTCTCCAGTTTTTACTGACTGTGCTTGGGACTAGCGCCCGTCCATCGGGGAGTTACTACTCTCCGGTGAACCCCAGCTGTCCGGGAAGGTCGATCAGACCCATCCGGATCTCCGGTGTGGCAGCCGCCGAGATCGGCTTCGCGAAGATGAACAGCGCTTCCTCGTTGTCCTTCTGCAGCTCACGCAGGTGCAGGCTGGCCGAGGTGACGATGGAGCTGAGCACGGCACGCTCGTCCGCGGTGAGTTCGTCGGACAGAAGTCCGAGCTTCTCGGCCAGCGTGGGAAGCGCGGCTTCCAGCGCAGCCGCGTCCAGTTCGGCGTCGAGCATGAGGTCGGGGTTCTGAGTGGTGACGTCCGTTTCGTTCGCCATACTTCTGCCTCCTATTTCGGGCATCGCGCCCATTTTCCTTGCTCGGTACAACGATCAAACAAACTAAAGGATCGAAACCTTTCACGCCAGAGGCCCTTATGTTGGCTGGGGGCGAATATGACTGGAGAGGCGCCCTTGCGGATGGGAGTTAAGATCACCGCATGCCTGAAACCAACTCCTGGCCGACCGCCCCTCTACTCCAAGGGGATCGTTTGCTACTGGAACCGCTAGCAATCACGCATGTCGAAGAAGCTGAGGAAATCCTCAACGACAAGCGTTTGCATGAATGGATCGGAGGCACACCGCCCACACGAGAAGAGCTGGAGCAGCGCTACCGGCGGCAGGCCGTTGGCCACTCACCCGACGGGCGGCAGGGTTGGCTGAATTGGATGCTCCGGAATAGAAGCGACGGGCAGCTGGTCGGAACAGTGCAGGCAACGCTCTACCACCCCGGTCCCGGCCGCGTCGAAGCCGAACTCGCATGGGTTGTCGGCCACGCCTTCCAAGGTGTCGGCTATGGCAAGGAAGGGGCCTTGGCGATGGCCCTGTGGCTGCGCTCCCAGGGGGTCGCCGGGTTTGTGGCCCATGTGCATCCCGGTCATCGAGCGTCGGCCGGCATCGCGAAGGCCCTGGGCCTGAAGCCGACCGGCGAGGTCCACGACTCCGAGGTCCTGTGGGCCGACTTCGACCCACGCGAACGCCCCTCGAAGTACTGACCGGTTCTGTACTTGCGGCTCTCCGCCTGGCTGGTCAGTGACCTGTTTCCTGCCTAGTGGCCTGACAGGTTGTCATGAGGGTCTTCGCTCGTGGCTCACTCGATCGATGTGCGTTGGTCCGACAGTGGAGACGGACATCGCCCGCCAGCGGCCACCCGGGGCGTGTGAAGCGACGCGCCGCATACCCGCTACCGCCCGCCTTCGCTTCTCCTCCCGGCACCGCGGCGATCCGGTCGACATACGTGGGTACGCCTTGTGCCTGGCCGGGTCGACCGGGCCCTGGCGCACCTCGTTGCGGCGCTGGGCGTGCTCGATCAGCTGTGTGCAACGTCGGACCCGACGGCAGCAGCGAGCGCACCGGCGCCCCCACCCTCGTCGGCCGCGCCAGGACAGCCAGCGACCCGGAAACCGCCCGCCATCTGTGGACCCTGTCCGAGGGACTCACCGGCGTCATCTTCCGGACCGACTGCGCACCGCGACGACTGCTGCCTGATGCGGGAGTGATTGACGTCGATCATGGAAATCCGTACAGCCACTGGATGCCGTCATCCGGTGTTCGACGTGGCGTGCTTCGGGTTGACGCGGGCTGGTGACGTGCCGTAGTCGAGGTGCGGAGCCGCCCGACTGGAGGCCCGGGCTTGCAGGTAGGCGGTCCAGTCGGTGACCGCGCGGGAGCGCCCTCGCCTGACGGTGTTGAGGTGGAGGCCGAGCATGGCTGCGAGGACGGCCGGAGGCATGTCCTGGGCGAGCTGGACCAGGGCGGTGGCTCGGGCGGCCGCCCAGCCGTAGCGGCGGTCACTGACGAACGCGCAGAACATCTGCAGATCGCCCTGCTGCCCTCGCACCGTCGAATGCGCCAGCGGCGAGGTGCCCGACAATGGTGGGAGAAATACGCCTCGACGTCCTCCGGGGTCCACTCCCACGGGTACGTCGCCGCGAACAGCGCGAACCGCCGCACCAGGCTCATCCGGTCGGCGATCGTCTTCTTCGTCAGCAGCCGACTTCGCTGCTGTTGCTCCCGACCGCGCAGCATCGCGTCGAACATCGCCGGCGCCGGGTCCAATACCCGCCCGTTTCCCGGAACAATCAGCCGAAACGCGCCCGGCACGTCGACAGTCTGCACAGCCGCTCCCACGGTTGCACCTGATGCAACATCGTGGCGTTGGACCTGCATCGCCCGAGGCCAGACATCCTCACATACCTGAACGAACGACCCACCCGCGAGCCTCCGAGCAGGTCACAGCCGTGCCCGCTCCGCGCCGAGTTGATGCATCTACCGCAACACCGCGCACTTGACCGCCCAGTGCAGGGCCATCGGCACCGGCAGGGAGCCGCTGCGGTCGCGCAGCCAGCACAGCGGACAGCCTGCGACGGCGGTGAACAGCACGGCCCGGAAGTCCACCGGGATCGCTCCGGCGACCGAGTGCCCGGTGCGGGAGCCGGCCTTGCTGGACTGAGTCCCTTCGATCCGTCGCATCGGTGCTCAGCCACGACGGGGCCTTCGGCGGTGCCGAACAGCCCCTGGTCCGTCACTTGCTCGTCGCGCCTATCAGCGTGGCTGTCCCTGCCAGTACCGCCACGCTCGTCAGCGCCGTCGGCAGTGAAGTCCAGTCAGCCATGAAACCGATCGCGGGCGGGCCCAGCAGCATGCCGCCGTAACCGAGCGTGGACGCCGTCGCGACGCCCGACGGACCGGCCAGGGCGCCCGCCCGCTCCACCGCCACCGGGAACAGGTTGGCCAGGCCCAGGCCCGTGATCGCGAAGCCGAGCAGCGTTGCCCATATCCATGGTGCGAGGGAACCGAGCAGCATGCCGGCCGCTGCCGTGCTGCCGCCGAAGATCACGGTCCTGGACCGCCCGAGCCGCTCCAGCAGCCTCGTTCCACTCGCCCGGCCGACCGTCATGGCCAACGCGAAACACGTGTAACCGGCCGCCGCGAGACCCGGCGACGCATCCAGATCCTGCCGGAGGTGGAGCGCGCCCCAGTCGGCCATCGCGCCCTCGCCGTACGCCGTGCACAGGGCGATCAGTCCGAAGACGATGACCATTCGGCGGGTGCGGGTGTCCAGGCGGCGCGGGGCGGAGTCGTGGTGCCGCTCGGCGTGGGGGGCCGGGGTGTCGTACCGCAGGAGCGTGTGGGCGGTGACGGCCGTGACCAGCAGGCCGATCACGGTGAGCGCGAGCAGGTGGCGCGTGGGGGAGAGCGAGTCGGCGACCAGGCCGCCCAGCCCCGCTCCGATCATGCCGCCCAGGCTGAACGCCGCGTGGAAGCTCGGCATGATCGGGCGGCCGAGGGCGGCGACCAAGTCGACCGCTGCGCTGTTGAACGCCACGTTCAGTCCGCCGTATGCCGCGCCGAACACGAGCAGGACGGCGCCGAGTGCCGCCACCGAGTGGGTGAGTGGGGGCAGCGCGACGCTCAGTGAGAGCAGCACGGCACAGACCAGCGTCACCGGGTGGCTGCCGTACCGGCGGCAGAGTCGCCCCGTCAGGGTCATGGTGATCACGGCGCCGGCCGAGACGCCGAGCAGTGCGAGCCCCAGCGTGCCGACCGAGGCATGGGTCTGGTGCTTGATGTCCGGGATCCGGACCACCCAGCCGGCGAAGACGAAGCCGTCCATGGCGAAGAGTGCGGTGATGGCGACGCGCAGGCGGGTGAGGGCGGCGGTGCTACCCGGCACGACGGTGTGCGATCGGGTTTTGTTTATTAGCGGCACAAAATCAGCGTAGGAGGAGGCGCCGGGGTGTCGCAAGGGGTGGAGCGTGGGGGAGCGGCTCGTAGGGGCCTATGTACACCCCTCATTCGCCGGGCAGCCCCGTCGTCAGTCGCTCGCGGGGCCGGTTGGCTGGTGATCGTCACCGGCAAGGACCCACAGCACCGGGGATTCGATCATGAAAGGGTTTGCCGGCGAGCTAGGGGGTGTCGTCTGGATCAGATCGGCAGTGAGGAACCGTGCCTCTTGACCGAGCCGAGCGGGGTCTGGTGGTGCAACTGCAAGGCGGAGGAGGCTTGGACAATCAGCCGCTGCCGCGGCGGGCTACGCGGTGGGGGCACCCCCGGCCGAAGGCTGGGGGACGTCGGGGAGTGACGACGGCTGGGGGCACCCACTCTGGGGGAGTGCGTGCCAGGGCCCGCGACGCCGGCATGATCCAGACGACACCGCCTAGGCCTCCCCTTCGGGCACGCTCTCCGCCGGCCGGGCGGTGTTCGGCCAACTCGCCGCGGACCAGGTGACGGTGGTCGGCCCCGGTGGCGAGGCGGTCGACGGGGCCTTGCAACCGACCTCCGAACTCGACCTGCATCTGGGGGACTACCGGCGCTATCGCGCCGGCGCACCAGTTGCTCGCTCTCGGCGGCACCTGCGGCTGGCGCCGTACGCCACCTTCGGCACCCCGGAAGTCGCCGATTCGGTGCTCACCGCGCTCGACGGCCGCAGCGCCGGGCTGCCGGCCGGCCCAGGGGTCGATCGCCACCGGGAAACGTGACGTTGGCCACGCCCGTCCCGGACGTCCGAGACGTACCTTCCGTCCCTCGAACGGCTGAAATCCTGCGGATATGCGCTCGTTCCCGACATCCGTGTTCGGATAGAGTTCGGCAACAGCTCGGTTAATAACTGCTCTCTGGTTGGTTACCGGAGAATGAGCGGTCCATGATGGCTCCATGACGTTGGCCTCGCGCGCTCTGGCGCAACTGGCGACCTGGCCCGACCTGACCCAGGCGGTACCGAGCTGTGGTCTGGGGCAGGCGGTGAACTCGCCGCAGGGCGAGATCGCGCACTTCCACTCCGACCGCGATGTGGACCTGCGTCTCACCACGCGCGCCATCCGGCATTTCGCCAGTGACCTCAAGAGTACGGGGGCGATCCGTATCGTCCCCGGCTCGCAGTGGGTGACGATACGACTCGACGCCGCGAGCGACGTCGATCTGCTGCTGACCCTGGTGAGCGTCGCCCTCCAGGCCCGGCAGAGCTGGCCCGACCCGGTCGACCGGCCTGTGTTCGGCTGCAACGACCAGCGGGGCGCGGGCTTCGTCAGCGCGGACACCAGCGGCAGGTGACAGGGGTCCGCGGCAGCGTCACACGATCACGACCCGGATCCCCGCCTCCTCGAACCGGCGCACATCCTCCGGCGCCGCCGCCGTGTCCGTCACCAGCGTGTCCACCAGCTCCGCCGCGCAGATCCGGGCGAACGCCCGCCCGCCCAGCTTGCTGGAGTCGGCGGCGACGATCACGCGGGCGGCGCGCTCGCACAGCAGCCTGTTGATCGCGGCCTCCGCCTCGTCGTGGGCCGCGGCCCCGTGCACGACGTCGAAGGCGACCACCCCGAGCACCGCCACATCGAGCGTGATCTGACCCAGCACGCCGTCCGCGAGCGGCCCGATGAGCTCGTACGACTGCGGGCGCGCCACCCCACCCGTCACCACGATCTTGAACTGGGGCCGTACAGCCAGCTCGTTGGCGATGTTGAGTGCGTTCGTGACGACCGTCAGCGCCGGCGTGCCGGTGGTGAGGTCCCCGCGCACGGCCAGGGCGCGGGCCACCTCCGTGGTGGTCGTACCGCCGGTCAGCCCCACCGCCTCGCCGGGCGCGACAAGTTCCGCCACCGCCTTGGCGATCCGCTGCTTCTCCGAGGCCCGCCGGGCGGTCTTGTAGCGCAACGGCAGTTCGTACGACACCCCGTGCACCACCGCCCCGCCCCGGGTGCGCACCAGCATCTGCTGCTCGGCGAGTTGGTCGAGGTCCCGGCGGATCGTCGCCGCCGACACCGCCAGCTCTGCCGCCGCCTCCTCGACCTCCAGGCGGCCGCGCTCGACGAGCAACTCGAGCAGCGCCTTCCAGCGGGCGTCGCGCGACATCCGCCGCCTCCGTTCCTCGATCTCCTGGCGACCCTAACGCACCCCATCTTCGACAGAGTGCTTGATTATGCTCGAAAGTCGCCTCTATCTTGCAAGAACAATCAAATCCGGGAGGGTGCGGCATGACGCATGTCGAGGACGAGCTGTACAGCCAGCCCGAGTGCTGGATACGGGTCGCGGGAGAGGCGGGGCGGCACGCGGGGGCGCTGCCGGCGGCGGGGGAGCGGGTCGCGATCGTCGGATGCGGCACCTCGTACTACATGGCCCAGGCGGCGGCCGTACTGCGCGAGTCCGCGGGGCAGGGGGAGACAGACGCCTTCGCCGCGTCGGAGTTCCCGCGCGGGCGCTCCTACGACCGGGTGCTCGCCCTGACCCGGTCCGGTACCACCACCGAAGTGCTGGAACTGCTCGGGCGGTTGAAGGGGCGCGTGCGCACGGCCGTGATCACCGCCGACCCCGACACGCCCGCGCCGCGGGCCGCCGACGACCTCGTCCTCCTGGACTTCGCGGACGAACGCTCCGTCGTCCAGACCCGGTTCGCGACCACCGCGCTCACCCTCCTGCGCGCCCACCTCG
This sequence comes from Streptomyces sp. NPDC005866, assembly GCF_040629895.1. Classification (NCBI taxonomy): domain Bacteria; kingdom Bacillati; phylum Actinomycetota; class Actinomycetes; order Kitasatosporales; family Streptomycetaceae; genus Streptomyces; species Streptomyces sp. NPDC005866. The sequence goes on along the minus strand of NZ_JBEXWP010000010.1, from coordinate 93,792 downwards.
GCCTGCACACCGACGCGGCGGTCGCCGATGCCCGCGCCACCCTGTCGGCGCCCCTGCCGACCGGGCTCGTCCAGTGCGCGCAGTTCACCTTCCTGGGGCGCGGCTGGACCGTGGGACTCGCCAGCGAGGCCGCGCTGAAGATGCGCGAGGCCTCGCTGTCCTGGACCGAGGCCTACCCGGCGATGGAGTACCGGCACGGCCCGATCGCCGTCACCACCCGCTCCACGGCCACCTGGATGCTCGGCCCGGCGCCCGCCGGACTCGCCGAACAGGTCCGCGCCACCGGGGGACTGTGGGTCGAGGGCACCCTCGATCCGCTCGCCGAACTCGTCCGCGCCCAGCGCCTCGCGGTCGCCGTCGCCGCCGCCCGGGGCCTCGACCCCGACAAGCCGCGCCACCTCACCCGCTCGGTGATCCTCGCCCCGTCCGGGGAGGTGTGACCGTGCCCCTCGCAGCCACCGGTGAGTTGACGACCCGGGCCGCCGAAGCCCGGTCCGCCGTCGCCGCGTTCAACGTGATCACCCTGGAGCATGTGGAGGCCGTCGTCAGCGGCGCCGAGACGGCCGGTTCGCCCGTGGTCCTCCAAGTAAGCGAGAACGCCGTCAAGTTCCGCCACGGACGGCTGCTCCCGCTCGCCCGTGCAGCCACCGCGGCCGCCGAAAGTGCCCGCGTGCCCGTCGCGTTGCACCTCGACCACGTCCAGAGCGACGAGCTGCTCCGGCAGGCGCCCGGAGCCGGCTTCAGCTCCGTGATGTACGACGCATCCCGGCTGCCGTACGCCGAGAACCTCGCAGCGACCGTGGCGGCCGTCGACTGGGCCCACACCCGAGGCCTGTGGATCGAGGCCGAGTTGGGCGAGGTCGGCGGCAAGGACGGCAACCCGCCGCTGGACGCCCATGCGGCCGGCGCACGCACCGATCCCGAGGAGGCACGTGCCTTCGTCGCCGGGACCGGCGTCGACGCGCTGGCCGTGGCGATCGGCAGCTCGCACGCCATGACCACCCGCACCGCGGCCCTCGACCGCGACCTCCTCACACACCTGAGCGCCGCCGTGCCCGTCCCGCTCGTCCTGCACGGCTCCTCCGGAGTCCCGGACGACGGCCTGGTCGCCGCGGTCGCCGGCGGCATCGCCAAGGTCAACGTCGGAACGGCGCTCAACATGGCGATGACCGCCGCGATCCGCCGCTTCCTCGCCGACCACTCCGAGGCGGTCGACTCCCGCGAGTACCTCAGTATCGCCAGGGAGGCGATGGCCCGCGAGGTCACGAGGATCATCGGCGTCCTGGGGACTACCCCCGCTTGACCGCCTTCAGCACCACGAACTTCGGGTCGCTCGCCACCAGTTGGCTGTTGCCGAACAGCCGGCGCAGCTTCACGTGATAACCCAGATGCCGGTTGCCGACCACCCACAGCTCGCCGCCCGGCCGCAGTGCCCGCTTCGCCCCGGTGAACATCCGCCACGCCGTCGCGTCGGTGGTCGTCTGGTGGGAGTGGAACGGCGGGTTGTTCAGCACCAGGTCCACACTGCCGGCCGCGACCCCGGCCAGCCCGTCCCCGACCCGGAACTCGGCATGCCCGGGCACCCCGTTGGCCTTGTAGGTGGCCTCCGCCGAGGCCACCGCCTGGAACGACTCGTCGACGAACAGCACCTCGGCCGTCGGATCGGCCAGCGCCACCGCCGTACCGACGACCCCGTTGCCGCACCCCAGGTCCACGACCCGACGCCCGCCCTCGGGCAGATGCCCGAGGAAGAACCGGGTACCGATGTCGAGCCGGTCGGCACAGAAGACACCCGCGTGGTTGACGACCGTGCGCCCGGAGACCGCGCCGACGCCGTCCGGGAGCTCGTAGCTGTACGGCCACGGATTCGCCGGCCGCCGAAGCGACGGGTCCGGAACGCAGTGGATCAGCCGGGCCTTCTGTTCGGCCAGCGAGGTGCGGGTCGGACCGAGGAGCCGCTCGAACAGCCGCAGCGTCGACGTATGGATCTCCTTCACCATGCCGGTGCCGATCACGACCGTGCCCGCGTGCACGGCGGGCGCCAGCCTGAGCAGCTGGTCCTCCAGCAGCGCGAGGCTCTTCGGCACCCGCACCAGCAGCACGTCCACCCGTTCCGGCGGCGGGTCCTGGGTGGTGCGGAGCTGTACTGCACCCGGCTCGACACCCGCGCGGGCCAGATTCGCCCGGGTCGCCTCCTGGCTCAGGTACGAGTCGGTGATCTGCGTCGGCCGGTGCTCCGCCAGCGCCGTGGCCAGCGCGCCCCAGCGGTCGCCGAGGACCACGACTGTGCCGGACAGCCCGATCCGTTCCCCGGCGAGATGCCTCAGCAGATAGGCGTCGGAGGCGTCCCAGGCACGCAGCCGGTCGCTCGGATCCTGAGGGAAGCGGGACAGCTCGTACTCGCCCCACGCAGTCGTCATACGGTCGCTCATCGTGCGTCCAGGCTAGCGGAGCCGCAGCTCAGACCCGGTCGGGCAGGATGGGGGCATGGAGGACGAACTGTTCCCGAGGGCGTGCGCCCAGCTCGCGCCTGGCGCCGTGCACGTCCCCGACTGGCTGAGCGCGCAGCGGCAGCGTGAGCTGCTGGGCGCCTGCCGGGAGTGGGCACGGCCACCCGCCGGACTACGCACGGTCCGGACGCCGCAAGGCGGGACCATGACCGCCCGCCAGGTGTGTCTGGGCTGGCACTGGTACCCGTACGCCTATGCCCGCGCGGCCGTCGACGGCGACCGCAGCCCCGTGAAGCCGTTCCCGCCCTGGCTCGACGATCTGGGCCGCCGCGCGGTGACCGACGCGCTGGGCCCACAGGCGGTGGGCGGATTGTCGTACGACATCGCACTGATCAATTTCTACGATGCCGACGCGAGGATGGGTATGCACCGGGACACGGACGAGAAGTCGGACGCACCGGTGGTGTCACTGAGCCTGGGGGACACGTGTGTGTTCCGCTTCGGGAACACGGAGAGCAGGGGCAAGCCGTACACGGACGTGGAACTGCGGTCGGGGGACCTGTTCGTGTTCGGGGCTGAGTCGCGACTCGCCTATCACGGGGTGCCTCGGGTCTACCCGGGGACGGGACCCTCGGAGCTGGGTCTGACCGGTCGCCTGAACGTCACGCTGAGAGTGAGTGGATTTTGACACGCCTCGCTCGGAGCGCCCCCTCATGGTGCGGGGCTGTATCGATGTGCGGCTCCGCCCCCCGTGGGCGCGACCAGCCACGACGGTGCCGCACTGTTCGCACGGCGCTCGCGACCAAGCAGAACTACGGATCATGGGAGACTCGCTCTCATGAGCGGCAAGGCGGCCCCCCGCCCGACGGGGGAAGGGACCTCGAGGATGAGACTGGACCGAGGACGCGGCGCACTCGGCCCCGCACTGGAACTCGTACACACCGGCCGCGCCCCCACCCGCGCCGTGCTCACCGCGGAACTCGGCGTCACCCGGGCCACGGCCGGCGCCGTCGCCGCCGAACTGGAGGCGCTCGGCCTGATCAGGGTCGACGCCCACCCGGGCGCCGCGGCCGGGTCGCAGGGCCGGCCCTCGCACCGCCTTGAGGTCGCCGAGGACGGCCCCGTCGTGCTCGCCGCACAGGTCCACGCCGACGGTTTCCGCGCCGCGCTGGTCGGCCTGGGCGGCCGCATCGTCGCCACCGCCCCCGGCTGCGAGACGGTCGAGGCCGACCCGGCGAAGGTGCTCGGCTCGGTGGTGGAGGCGGGCGCCGACCTGCTCCGCACCACCGGCCTCCGCTGCGTCGGCGCCGGCCTCGCCGTGCCGTCCGCCGTCGCCGAACCGGAGGGCCTCGCCCTCAACCCGCTGCACCTGGCCTGGCCGGTGGGCGCACCGGTGCGCCGGATCTTCGCGGAGTGCGTGCGCGCGGCAGGGATCACCGGACCGGCCTTCGCGGCCAACGACGTGAACCTGGCGGCGCTCGCCGAGCACCGGCACGGCGCGGGCCGTGGCGCCCGCGATCTGCTGTGCGTGGCGACCGGGCACCGGGGCGTCGGTGGCGCGCTGGTCCTGGACGGCCGTCTGCACACAGGCAGTTCGGGCCTGGCCCTGGAGGTCGGCCACCTCACCGTCAACCCCGAGGGCCGCCCCTGCCACTGCGGCAGCCGGGGCTGTCTGGACGTCGAGGCGGATCCGCTGGCACTGCTCATCGAGGCGGGCCGCGAGCCCGGCCCCGAGGTGTCGCTGCTCCGGCAGGCCGAGGACCTGGTCCGCGACCACTACGCCGACCCGACCGTCCGCAGGGCCGCCGAGGCCCTGATCGACCGCCTCGGCCTGGGCCTGGCCGGGCTGGTCAACATCCTGAACCCCGACCGCATCATCCTCGGCGGCCTGCACCGCACCCTGCTGGACGCCGACCCCGAGCGGCTACGTGCCGTCGTCGCCGACCGCAGCCTGTGGGGCCAGAGCGGTGGCGTACCGATCCTGCCGTGCACGCTGAGCCACAACAGCCTTGTCGGAGCGGCCGAGTTGGCGTGGCAGCCGGTGCTGGACGATCCGCTGGGGGCACTTCAGTGACGGCCTGCCACTGAGCGGTGAGGCTCCACGGCGCGAGCCACCAGCGGCAGCCGCAAGGACGGAAGGTGCTCACCACTGCCGCCCGCGCGGCAGCCGGTCCCGGCCGGGCGACGACATGTGCAGCACCTGGAACACGTCCCCTTCGGCCTTCGGGGCGTCGTGTGCCCAGAGCGAGAAGTGGACCAGCTCCCAGCGGGCGGTGTCCACGGCGGCCGCCGCCAGCACGGCACCGTCCTCGCCCGCGACCCGCGCCGTCTCCCGCGTCACCTCCGCCATCAGCCCGGACAGCTCGGCCCCGTCCGGCACCGGCTCCCGCCGCCGTACCGCGAAGGCCGCAAGCGAGTCGGGCGCGCCGCCCTCCTCGTACGCCAGGCCCGACCACTGCCGTGCCTCGGGCCGCCCGAAGTCGTTCACGAGACCCTGGAAGGCGCCTCCCCACAGGAAGCGGTTCATGCCCTCCATGGTGTTCCAGAGGTAGAACCGGCGCGTACTGGTTGACGGGTGAGCCGTGGGCACCGCGCTCGCGGAGCAGGTACGTCTTGAAGCCGAGACCGTCCCAGTCGTCGAGCAGATGCCCGACGCGGGCCACCCGGTCCCGGATGATGCCCGTGTCGTAGTCGGCGGGCCGGGTCAGCTCGTACTGCAGGGCGTGCACGTGCGTCAACTCCTCAGCAGCGACAGGAGGCCGCGCGCGCCGGCGTCGAACGCGGCGGGCGAGCCGGAGGCACGGGCGAGGACGTAACCCCCCTGCAGGGTCGCGAGGACCGTCGCGGCGATCTCCTCGCCGTCCAACCGGGGCCCGAACTGCCCCTGCTCCTTGCCCTCTTCGACGATCCCGGCGATCAGCTCCTGGATCCGGTCGAGCGTCTCGTCGACGGGCGCCCGCAGTTCGTCGCTCGCGATGACGTCCGGGTCCATGGTCAGCCGTCCGACCGGGCAGCCGCGCAGCACATCGCGCTCGCGCCGCAGATACGCCTCGATCCGCTCGTACGGCGTGCCCGGCCCGGTGAGTACTCCCTCGGCGGTAGCCAGCAACTCCTCGGCGGTCCGCCGGATCGCGGCAAGTGCCAGGTCCGGCTTGCCCTTGAAATGGTGGTACATGCTGCCCTGGCCGGCTCCGGCGCGCTCCAGGATCGCCTTCGGGCTCGTGCCGACGTAACCGCGCTCCCACAGCAGCTCACGGGTGGACTCGATCAACCGCTCCGACGTGCTCATGCGCCGACTGTACATACTAGTAGTTACAGAACGCCAACCCTGAGGGGAGCAGACGCCCTTCGCCCGTGTACTCCCCGGGAGGTACGGCCACTGCCGCCGGCCGCACGACGACCCGGACCACTCCCCGGAGCCAGTCTCTAGGCATCACACCAAGCCCCTTTCGACGAGGTTCGACGAGGTTCGGAAAACGGCGACAAGGGGCGACGACAAGGGAGTTGAACCGAGATGCAGACCCTGGCGAACTGGGACGGCGGGCCCGGCCCGTGGATCCTGTTCTTCCCGCTGATCTGGGCGGCCGTCGTGATCGGCGTCGTCACCGTCCTGCGCCGCACCGCGTGGCGCGGGCGCGGCGGCCCCTGGCGCCCGGCCGGCGACTCGCCGCTCGCCGTCCTCGGCCGCCGCTTCGCCTCCGGCGAGATCGACGAGGACGAGTACTGGCGGCGGTCGTCCGTCCTGGAGGAGCAGTTCGGCCGTATCGGCAAGGGCGGTGCGGCATGAGCACGACGACCGCAGTGCGGGCCGCGGCCCGCGTCGTGGGTGCCGTAAAGGTGTACGGCGGGGGCGACACCGCCGTACGCGCCCTGGACGGCGTGGACGTGGCGTTCCCGGAAGGACGCTTCACCGCGATCATGGGCCCGTCCGGCTCCGGCAAGTCCACCCTGATGCACTGCGCGGCCGGCCTCGACACCCTCACCTCGGGCTCCGCCTGGATCGGCGACACCGAGCTGGGCAAGCTCGACGACCGCCGGCTGACACTGCTGCGCCGCGACCGGGTCGGCTTCGTGTTCCAGGCGTTCAACCTGGTGCCGACGCTGACCGTCGCCGAGAACATCACCCTGCCGCTGGACCTGGCGGGCGGCAGCGGCGACCCGGAGTGGATCGAAGCGCTCGTCGACGTCGTCGGGCTGCGCGACCGGCTGCACCACCGCCCCTCCGAACTCTCCGGCGGCCAGCAGCAACGCGTCGCGGTGGCACGGGCGTTCGCCGGCCGCCCGGAGGTGGTCTTCGCCGACGAGCCCACCGGCAACCTCGACTCCCGCTCCGGCGCCGAGGTCCTCGGCCTGCTCGGCGACGCCGTACGGCAGACGGGCCGCACGGTCGTCATGGTCACCCACGACCCGGTGGCCGCCGCCCACGCCGACGAGGTCGTCTTCCTCGCCGACGGGCGCCTGGTCGACCGGATGGAGTCCCCGACCGCCGACACGGTCCTGGACCGGATGAAGGCCTTCGAGGTGCGGTCATGAATGCCTCCGTACGACTGAGTCTGTCCTCCCTGCGCGCCCACCGGCGCCGGTTCGCCGGCACCTTCCTCGCCGTCTTCCTCGGGGTCGCCTTCCTGGCCGGCACCCTGGTCATGGGCGACACGCTGCGCGCCAGCTTCGACTCGATGTTCGGCAAGGCCACCAGCGGCACGGACGCCGTGGTGCGCGGCGCCGACGCCATCACCACCCCGGGCGAGGCGCAGGGCGTACGGCGGCCGGTTCCCACCTCCCTGGTGAAGGCCGTCGAGGAGGTGCCCGGCGTCGCGGCCGCCGCCCCGAACATCCAGGGCGCAGGCCAGCTGGTCGGCGCCAACGGCAAGCCCATCGGCGGCAAGGGCCCGCCGACTTTGGCCGGCAACTGGATCACGGACCCGAAGCTCAACTCCTACCGGATCGCCGAGGGCCGAGCCCCCGCCAGGTCAGGGGAGGTCGTGGTCAATCGGGGAGCCGCGAAGAAGGGCGGCCTGAGGATCGGCGACACGACCGTCCTGCGCACCCCCGACCCCGTCACGGTGACCATCGTCGGCCTCGCGACCTTCGGCGGCGAGGACGGCATGGCCCAGGTGACCTTCACCGGTATGACGCGGGCCGACGCCGAGAAGTACCTCACCGCGAAGCCCGGAGAGGCGGCGGGCATCCTGGTGCGGGCCGGACCCGGGGTCGGTCAGAAGGAGCTGGTCGACCGGCTGACTCCCGTGCTGCCCAGGGGAGTCGAGGCGATCACCGGCCAGGAGTCGGCCCAGGAGAACACCGACATGATCTCCAGTCAGTTCCTGACCGTCTTCACGACCCTCCTGCTCGTCTTCTCCGGGATCGCCCTGCTGGTCGCGACCTTCTCCATCCACAACACCTTCGCCATCGTCGTCGCCCAACGCACCCGGGAAAACGCCCTGTTGCGCGCTCTCGGCGCCTCCCGCCGCCAGGTGACCGCGGCGACCCTGACGGAGGCGAGCGTCGTGGCCGTCGTGGCGTCCGCCGTCGGGCTCGCGGGCGGCATCGGGATCGCCGCCGGGCTGCAGGCGCTCTTCCCGGCGATCGGATTCCCGTTCCCCGAGGGTGACTTGGTGGTCAAGACGCTCTCGATGGCCCTCCCGCTCGCGGTCGGTGTCGTCGTCTGCCTCGGCTCCGCCCTGCTGCCCGCCGTGCGCGCCGGACGCACGGCCCCGCTCGCCGCCCTGCGCGAGACCGCCGTCGACTCCTCAGGCGCGTCCAGCCTCCGCACGGTGGTCGGAGGGGGTCTGGGCGCCCTGGCCGTCGCCCTCGCCCTCACCGGCGTGCTGGTCTCCCCGTCCGTCTGGCTGGCGGGACTCGGCGCCCTGCTGGCCCTGGTCTCCTTCGTGATCCTGGGCCCGGTCGCCGCCACCACGGCCGTACGACTCCTCGGCGGCCCCCTCGGCCGGCTGCGCGGAGTGACCGGCGCCCTCGCCCGCCGCAACGCCCTGCGCAGCCCCAAACGGACCGCCGCCACCGCGAGCGCACTGATGATCGGCGTGGCCGTCGTCTCGCTCTTCACCGTGTTCGGCGCGTCCCTGAAGGCGACCATGGACCAGACCGTCTCCCGGTCCTTCGCCGGCGACCTCGCCGTGAGCAACCCGTCCTTCGGCGCGGGCGGCAGCGGACTGAGCCCCCGCCTGGCCCCGGTGCTCCAGCGGCTCCCGGAGGTGGAAACCGCCGTCGGACTCGGTCGTGGAGTCGCCGAAGTGGACGGCAAGGGACGGGCACTGACGGTCACCGACCCCGTCGCCCTCGCCCACACCTTCGACCTCGGAACCGTCCAGGGCTCACTCACCCGGCTCGGTACCGACGGCATCGCCATCACCCGAACGGAGGCCGACCGGCAGCACCTGCACACCGGGGACACCGCCCGACTCGCCTTCACCGACGGCAAGCAGCAGAACTTCACCGTCCGTGCGGTCTACGGCCGGTCCGAACTCGCCGGTGACTACGTCATCACCCGTGCCGCCTGGGCCCCGCACCGCGTCCAGGACTCCGACACCCTGGTGGCCGTCGCCCTCAGGTCCGGGGTGAGCGCGGACACGGGCAAGGCGGCGGTGGCGAAGGTGGCCGCACAGTACGGCAACCCGCAGGTGCAGACCCGGGACGAGTACGCGCAGTCCTCGGCCGCCGGCATCGACATGATGCTCACCCTCGTCTACGCCTTGCTCGCACTCGCCGTCCTCATCGCCTTGCTCGGCATCGCCAACACGCTGACCCTCGCGCTACACGAACGCACCCGGGAACTGGGCCTCTTGCGGGCCGTCGGCCAGACGCGCCCCCAACTGCGGGCCATGGTCCGCTGGGAGTCGGTCCTGGTCGCCGCCTTCGGCACGGCCGGCGGACTCGGCCTCGGCGCCTTCCTCGGCTGGGTCCTGGTGAAGGCCTCGGACGGCACGAGCGACACGGCGTTCGCCTTCGCCGTCCCGCCTGTCCAGCTGGTCGTCGTGGCCCTGGTGGGCGTGGCGGCGGGCGCCCTGGCGGGCCTGCGCCCGGCCCGGCGGGCGGCACGCCTGGACGTGCTGCGGGCCATCGCCATGGATTGACGCCCTCTCCTGCCCGAGGGCAGGAGATTCCGGTCCGTACCGCTACGCGGTACCACCTTGGGTTCCTCTCCGCCTTGCTGCACGAGAAGGTCACCCTCAACCAGGCCGCGGTCGCGCTGATGCAACGGCCCACCAAGCCCGAGTGTTGACCCCCGGCGCCCATCTCCGGGTCGCACTCGATGCAACAACCCCGCGGCCGGTGTCAGTGCAGGATCAGCACGGCCTGGCAGAAGGGGGTGAGCAGGCGGGTCTTCCTGCGGGTGCGCGTCAAGCGGGGCGACTGCGTCGAGTCGCCGACGGAGTCCCCAGTGTCGTCCCGGTCCGGGACAGCAAAGCGCCCGGTGGGGCTGTGCTGTTGACCGGGGCGGCTGCCTGGACGGAGTTCATCGGAGCCGTGGGGACCGCCCCGGCGTTGTGAGTCACGGTGTGTACTGGTAGCTGGCGCTGCTGGTGCCGCCCGGACTGTGGACGAGGACGGCGACGGTGCCGGAGGTGCCTCCTGGCGCGACGGCCACGACCTTGGTGTCGGAGACGGTGACGAACGGGGCCAGGATGCCGCCGACCCTGACACTGTCCGTGTAGGTCAAGTTACTCCCGGTGATGGTGATGCTGTTTCCGCCGGCGGCCGGCCCCTGGTTGGGGCTGAGACTGGTGATGACCGGCTGCCCGACGTAGGTGTAGTAAGGATTGCCGACGCCGGGAAGGCTCGTGCCGCCCGGCGTGGTGGCGGTGACGCTGACGGTTCCGGAGCCGAGCGGGACTAGGGCGGTGATCTCGCCGTCCGAGACGACGCTGAAGCTGGCGGACGTGCGGGATCCGAAGCGTACGGTGCTGATGAGGGACAGGTTGCTCCCCGTGACAGTCACGGTGTTGCCGCCCAGGGGTGGCCCCAGGGCAGGGGAGACGTCGTCGACAGTCGGTAGGGGGACGTAGAAGTACGGCAACGGGGTGCTGGTGCCTCCCGCTGTGGTGACCGTGAGGTTGACCGGAGCCGCCGCACCGGCGGGGGGCTGGACGGTGATCTGTGTGCTGGTGTTGCCGGTGATGGTGGCGCTGTGGCTGCCGAACATGACCGCACTGGTGCCGGAGAGATTGGTGCCCGTGATGGTGACGGTGTTCCCTCCGGCCGTAGGGCCCTGGTTCGGAGCGATCGAGCTGACGACCGGGCTGGGAAGGTAGGTGAAGGTCGCGCTGTTGCTGGTGCCGTCCGAGGAGGTGACGGTGACGGCGGACGAGCCCGACCCCGCGGGGGCAGTGCAACTGATCTTCGTGTCGCTGAGCGCGGCGAACTGGGCCGGGTTCGTCCCGAATGTCACTGACGATGCGCCGGTGAAGCCGCTGCCGGTGAGGGTGACAGCCGTACCGCCGGCGGCCGATCCCTGGTTGCGGCTGATGCTGTTGATGATCGGCGCCATGACGTGCTCCTTTCCACGTGGTGGGGTGGGCGCCCCGTGCCCGGTCAGGAGCGGGGTCGGGGCACGGCGGTCCGTGCACTCCCGAGTGGGTGTGTGCCCAGGGGCGGCCCTCGTCGGGGGAGACGATGGGCGGCCCCTGGGCGGTGGAGGGTCAGGCCGCGGTGAACACGTCGCCGGCGACGGCCGGGCTAGTACCGCCGGGGGTGACGACCTGGATGTCGTAGGTGGCGGTCGCGGTGAGCCCGGCGGGGACGACGGCGACCAGCTGAGTCTCGGAGATGGGGGTGAAGCTACTCGCCGAGATCGATGCGCCACCGCCGGTCGGTGTGAAAGTCACGTCGCTGACACTGTCGAAGCAAGTGCCCGTGACGGTGACGTTGATGTCGGCCGCCCCCGAGGTCGGACTGATTCCGGTGACGGCGGGGGCGTTGTAGTAGACGAACTGGTCGCTGACGCCCGTGGTGCTGGTGCCGCCCGGGGTGGTGACGGTGATGTCCACGGTGTCCAGGCAGCCGGTGAAGGCTCCGTGCGCGGGAGCCGTGACGCTGAGCTGGCTGTCGTTGACCACGGCCATCCCGGTGCCCGCGCCGATGGCGCCGAAGGTCACCGCGGTGGCGTTGAGGAAGCCGCTGCCGTTGACGGTGATGGAGCCGGGGCTGGCCGCGCCCGAGGCAGGGCTCACGGACGAGACGGCGGGGGTGGCGGCGTAGAAGAACGGCAGGGAGTTGGTGGTCGACGTTCCGGCCGTCACGTTGACGTTGTACTGCCCGGCGCACAGCGACGGGATGGTGCAGGTGATCTGCGTGCTGCTGACGACGGTGGCGGTGGCCGACTTGTTGCCGAAGTTCACCTTGGTGGCGCTCGACAGGCCGGTTCCGTTGATCGTCAGGGTCTGCCCGACCGAGCCGGGGCTGCCCGTGGAGGAGGTGATGGTTGCCATGATGCGTCCTTTCGCAGTTGGCCGTGTGATCGGCTGGTTGCGTGGGCCGAACGGCCTTGTGGGCATGGGTGTTCCAGAGGACAAGGCTTGGTGGCCTGTCCGATGGCCGGCTGAACGGTGGGGTGTCCGGCGCAGGCGCATGGTCGTGCTGGCCGTGCCGCTGGTGAGGTCCTTGCGCCACCGGCTTGGCGATGGCGCCTCCCGACAGACCACCGACGCGCCGTGGACTGTGAAGGGGGTGCGGGTTAGTTCGAGCCGGATGCGCATGGAGAGAAGGGGAGGAGCCCCAGCGACCTCGCGCATCCGGGAGCCTGCGGCACACATGGCCGGGCGGCGTCCCGGCTCGGCCCGGTACCGTGACCGAAGTTCGTGACGTGCACAGCCTCACCGGAATTGCGGCTCGTCCCAAGCTGGTTCGACGGCGAGGATGTGACAGGGAAGGACGGAGGCGGTCGAAAGTCTCGCGGCGACCGGCAACGAGACACCTGTTGTACGCGAACGCGGTCTCACTGCACGCGCCAAAGACGTGGCGGCGTCGACTTCAGCTGCAGCTGAGCATGGCACCACTTCCGATTTCTTACGATGTGCGTTGCGAGCCGAGAACCGGCAGAGAATTTTCACTCGCTGGAAGCCAACCGCGCCGCTGACGGCTCCGAACGCGGAGCGGGATAATCCCGAACACAGAGGCGGATGACTCGGCCAGTCCGACAACAGTCAGTAATCCATCTGGGTGGCCATCATCGCAAGAGAGTGACAGCCAAACCCCTCATTCGAGGGAGCGCACCACCATCCGCCTCTACAGGGCGTGCCACCAGCGCAAATGGCCCGGAAAGCCGCACTCCGGCGCGACTCGGCCTGAAAATATCACTGCGTTTCACGCAGTGCCCTGGGGAGAGCCCTGATCGTCCGGTTTGATCACGGGATCCCGTGGAGGGCGAGGACGGTTTCGGGTCTCGGTCTGCCACTTCTTCGCGCCGATGCGGCGGCGCCCACGGTGGATGCGTACTACCTGGCGGGCGTGCGAGAAGCGCAGCCCGTTGACGGTGACGACCTTCACCTCGCGTACCTCCTCACGACCGTGGGCACGGTCACGGGAGTGGCCAAGGACGGAGACGTGGCTCCAGGGAAGCGTCCTTGACTGCCCTGCCAGAAGGGGCGGTTGTCCTTCACGGACAGCAGGTAGTGGGCGCGGCGGTCCTCGACGAGATAGCGGGCGTGGTCCTTTTGGGCGTGCAGGGCGTCCACCATGACAACGGCGTCGCCCAGGTCCGCGTCGTCGACGGTGTCCAGGAGTGGAGCGAATTCCGGTATTTCGTTGCCTCTTGGCGCCGATCTCGCGCAGTGCTGCGGTCAGGGCGTCGTCGTGGCGGACGGCGGTGATGACGAACACGCGGGTGCCGTCTTGCCGGACCGCTCCGCACAGGCACTTGCCGTCCACGGCGAACGCGCGACGGCGCAGTTGCCCGTCCGGGCGGCGGGCGGCTGCCTGATGGGAACGGCGCTGTTCCCGCTCGGGCCCGCCATCGGGGCACAGTGCCCCCGCAGCCGGCGGCGTCAACGCGGCAAGCCGGACGAAGCCGACTGCGGTCAGCGCGGCAGCGTCCACCCGCGCGAAGACATCCCGCAAGGTCCGCTCACCCGGGGGCCTGAAGCGGCCGGTGAACGCGGCCGGCACCGTCTGGTCGCAGCGGCGTGCCCACTCGGCAATCTCCGCCCCGGGAGTTGTGGCCCGCACTGGTCATCGCGCACACGACCACCGCGAGCAGCGTCGCCAGCTTCAAAACACCGGTCACACGGATCGGGATGCGGATCTTGAAGCGGGAGAACTCCAAGCGCCGTGCTCACCTCGCATCCGGAATCCGCTCGCGCTCTACATAGTCAAACCGGCCGAATGCGACTCTCCCCGAGGTCTGGGTGAATGGGGGTGCCCTTGCGGACTGATCTCCGCCCCCTCTCGTATTACTTGACAGATTATATGATTTTCGAGCTTCCCGAGCGATATATATGCAGCGTTTGAGTCATTACGGTCGTGTTGTCTGATGTTGCTGAAAGCATATGCAGTTGGCTGTCCTCATCTCATTCTTCACAGTTCGCCAGGAAAGGCACGGTGGGTTTGGTGTATGGGGCTGTCAAGACCAGGAGAGTCTCGTTTCTGGCACTCGGAGCAGCGAGTCTCGGCCTTACCTGGTGCCTCTGCGGCCCTGTTGCCACGCAGGCGCAGCCTGTCGCGGGCCGGGCGCATGCTCAGGCCGACGCCTCGCAGGCGGTGCGGATCGCTCAGGAGGCGGGGGCGAGAAGGAATCACAAGCGCCTTCGGCCGGCGGTCACGGGGACGGTCACCGCGAGGACCGGTGTGAGCATCCGTGAGCAGCCCACGACCAACTCGGCGACCCTCGGCTCGTTCCGGTCCGGGGCGCACGTCAGCATCCTGTGCTGGGACACGGGCGCTCCCATCGACAGGAACACCGTCTGGTACCGGCTGGCGGGCCGTCCCGGCTGGGTGACCGCACGCTGGGTCGCCGCGACCGGCGTGCCGTTCTGCGGCGCGGTCACCGGTCCCACCGGTCCCACCGGCCCGACCGGCCCTCAGGGCCCCAACGGCGCCACAGGTGCGACCGGCCCGACGGGTGCGACGGGTGCGGCAGGAGTGGACGGTGCGACCGGCCCGACCGGCCCGACCGGCCCGACCGGCGCGACGGGTGCGACGGGTGCGGCAGGAGTGGACGGCGCGACCGGTCCGACGGGTGCGGCAGGTGCGACCGGCCCGACGGGTGCGACGGGTGCGGCGGGAGTGGACGGCGCTACAGGTGCGACCGGGCCGGCCGGCGCGACGGGGCCGACGGGTGCGGCGGGAGTGGACGGCGCTACAGGTGCGACCGGGCCGGCCGGCGCGACGGGGCCGACGGGTGCGGCGGGAGTGGACGGCGCCACAGGTGCGACCGGCCCGACCGGCCCGACCGGCGCGGCAGGAGTAGACGGTGCCACAGGTGCGACCGGCCCGACGGGTGCGACGGGTGCGACGGGTGCGACGGGTGCGGCAGGAGTGGACGGTGCGACCGGCCCGACCGGCGCGACCGGCGCGGCAGGAGTGGACGGTGCGACCGGCCCGACGGGTGCGGCAGGAGTGGACGGTGCGACCGGCCCGACCGGCCCGACCGGCCCGACCGGCGCGGCAGGAGTGGACGGTGCGACCGGCCCGACGGGTGCGGCAGGAGTGGACGGTGCGACCGGCCCGACCGGCCCGACCGGCCCGACC